>JANOJI010000391.1:0-6186 GCA_031408175.1 Ilumatobacteraceae bacterium | reverse complement strand
CTGGCGCAATCGGGGAGGCAGGACGATGTTCATCGGTCAACGTCGACGTCGATGGCTATGAGCGATACCTACATCGACCGATCCGAGGCGTATCTGGCGGGCGATCGCCGTCGAGCACTCAGTGAAGGTCAGGAGCTGAGTGACCGGGTCTGGGGCACCGCCTTGTTCGCCGACGTCTCGGGCTTCACACCGCTCACCGAGGCCTTGGCCAACGAGTTGGGCCCGCAGCGAGGCGCCGAGGAACTGACCGCTCACCTGAACCGGGTGTTCCACGCCGTTATCGACGACGTCGATCGATTCGGTGGCGAGGTCATCTACTTCGGAGGAGATGCGATCACGTGCTGGCTCGACGGCGACGACGGCCGGCGTGGCGCGGCGTGCGGCTTGGCCATCCAACGAACCATGAACTCGGTCGGAACCATCCGGACACCCGCCGGCACCGAGGTCGTATTGGCCATCAAGGTGGCCATCGCTGTCGGATCGGCTCGACGCTTCGTCGTCGGGGATCCCGGAATCCAGTTGATCGACGTGCTCGCCGGTCGGCTCATCGACGAACTGGCCGACGCCGAGCACCTGGCCGAAAAGGGCGACGTCGTGCTCGCGGCCTCCGCACTGGACTCGCTCGGGGACCACGTGATCATCAGCGAGCTCCGGCCGCCGACAGATCCGAACGACGGCCACCACGCAGGGGCCGTCGGCGTTCTTGCCGGTCTCCGGATCGATGTCGCCGAGGCGGAGCCAGCGTCGGCACCCTCTGCAATCAGCGAGGAACTGGTGCGACCATGGATACTGCCGGCGGTGTACGAGCGGCTCGTCACAGGTCGCGGCGAGTTCTTGGCCGAGCTCCGTTCCGCCTACCCGATGTTCGTGCGCTTCGGCGGGATCGACTATGACAACGACCCCGAGGCGGTGGGAAAGCTCGACCATTTCACTCAGCGTGTTCAGCAGGTCCTGACGGAATTCGGCGGCAACCTGCTGCACGTGATCCTCGGCGACAAGGGCGCCTACCTGTGCGCCGTGTTCGGCGTACCGCATGCCCACGAGGACGACTCCTCGCGGGCCGCCACGGCGGCGATCGAGTTGTTGACGTTGGAGCGAGAAACGGCGGCGACAGACCTACAGATCGGCATCGCCCACGGGAGGGTCCGCAGCGGCGCATATGGCCATCCGGCGCGTCGTACCTTCACGTGCCTGGGTGACGCCGTCAACCTCTCGGCCCGGCTGATGTCGCAGGCTCCGCCGGGCCATGCCTACATCAGCGAAGAGGTGCACCGAGCTCTGAGCGAGCGGGTTGAATGTCAGCTCGTCGGCGATCTCACCGTGAAGGGCAAGGCAGAGCCCGTGAGGGTTCTGAGCATCCTCGGGCTCCGGCGGGGGCTGGCGAAGCGGGAGATCCGCTATCCACTCCCCATGGTCGGCCGAGACGCGGAGATGGCCGTGTTCGCGTCGACGCTCGACGAGGTGCTCGGCGGTGCCGGGCGAGTCGTCGGGATCTCGGCGGAGGCCGGACGCGGCAAGTCACGACTCGTTTCCGAGGTCGTCCGCAACCTTGTCGCTCGCGGTGTCACGGTGGCGTGGGGCGAAGCGCAGAACTTCGGCCGCACGACCAGCTACCTCGTGTGGCGCGACGTCTGGCGAACTTTGCTCGAGGTCGATGACGACGCAACCGAAGCCTCGCAAGGCCGAGCCTTGACTCGCCGCCTGCGGGCCGTCTCGGGCGACCTTGCCCGCCGTGGTCCATTGCTCGCAGCGGTTGTAGGTGTCGGCATGGACGACAACGAGCTGACGCGCACGTTCGATGCCAAGCTCCGCAAGACGTCGTTGGAGTCACTGCTGGTCGACCTGCTCGCAGCGCGTGCCGCCAACGGCGCGCTGGCCATCGTTCTCGAGGATTGCCACTGGATCGACACCCTCTCCCGCGACCTCCTCGAAGAGCTGGTCCTGGCGTCCGCATCGCTTCCGGTGGTCTTCGTGCTGGCCTACAGACCCGCGGAGGTGCCCGGCGGAGGACTGGGGCTCGATCGAATCCCGTACTACCAGGAACTCCCCCTGGCTGAACTCACCGCTGGCGATGCCGACTCGGTGCTTCGGGCCAAGCTGCAGCAGTTGTTCGGTAGTTCGGTCAGGCCCGCCACCGAGCTCGTCGAGTTCATGCTCGAACGAGCGCAAGGAAACCCCTACTACCTCGAGGAGCTGATCAACTACGTGCACGGTCGGGGGATCGATCCGACCGACCCTGCGGCGTTCAGACACCTTGACGTGCCCGACACCCTGTTCCGGCTGGTGCAGAGCCGCATCGACATGTTGGACGAGGCTCCGCGCACCGCGCTCAAGGTCGCCAGCGTGGTGGGGCGAACGTTCGAGTCACCGTTCGTGCAAGGCGTGTACCCCGACCTCGGCTCGCTCGAGCAGGTCGAGGCGAGGTTCGAGGCAGCACGGCAAGCCGACATCGTCGCGATCGATCGCATCGAGGATCGGTCGTGGCTCTTCCGCCACGTCGTTGCCCGAGACGTGGCGTACGACAGCTTGCCGTTTGCGATGCGGGCGCACCTGCACGATCGGGTCGGCAGGTTCCTCGAATCGGAAGGCCCTTCGGCAATCGAGCACAACCTCGATCTCCTCGCCTATCACTACTGGCTCGGCGAAGACGACGACAAGAAGCGCGAGTACGCGGTACGAGCAGGAATTGCTGCGCAGTCGCGCTACGCCAACGATGCCGCCGCCGACTACTTCCAACGTGCGCTGCCACTGCTTCGCGACGCCGAACGGGCAGGTGTGCTGCGTCGACTCGGCAAGGTGCTCGAACTGCGCGGCGGATGGGCCGACGCGGAGGCAACCTACAGCGAAGCGATCAAGGTCTCGAAGCGCCTCGGGGATGTGTTGGAGCAGGCGCGGGCGCACGCCGACCTCGCCGAGACGATTCGCAAGGAAGGTCGCTTCGAAGATGCCCGACAACAACTGCTCATTGCCAGTGAGATCTTCTCCCGCAACGATGACCGCGCCGGACTCGGTTTGGTGCTGCACCTCGAGGGCACCCTCGCATCTCAGCAAGGTCAGTACGACGCGGCCCGCGCCGCCTACGAGCAGAGCCTCGAGATCCGGGAACGACTCGATGACAGAGCGAGCATCGGCAGCCTGCTGAGCAACCTCGCGCTCGTCGCCGAGTGCGAGGGAGATCTCGAGCAGGCACGGACCATGAACGAGCGCGCCCTTGCCATGCGCGAAGAACTCGGAGACCGGTGGCCTATCTGCGTCTCGCAGAACAACCTCGGAATGATCGCACTGCTGCAAAGCGATTTCGCCGTCGCCGAGATGCACTTCCAGGAGTCGATGCGCCTAGCCAACGAGATCGGAGACCGGTGGATGGTCGCCGTCGGCCATCACAATCTCGGCAACGCCAACCTCGGACTCGGCGAGCCCTCGAGGGCCGGTGATGAGTTCCTTCAAGCCCTGCAGGCCTACGAGGACTACAGCGATCTCTGGTCGGTCGCACTCCTGGTCGAGGACATGGTCATGCTGGCTCTGGCGAAGGACGAACTCGTTCACTCCGTCGAACTCGTCGGCGCGGCCGACGCCCTCCGAACCCGGCTCGAGGCACCGCGCCCGCCTGCAGTGACCGCAACACTCAAGGTGGCGCTGGACCCAATCCGGTCCAGACTCGGTGACGACGAGTCAGCTGCGCACGATCGGGGACTGAACCTCGACGCGGCGGCGTTGGGAGCCCTACTACGAGACGTCGGGCGCTCCACCTAATCATCCGCAGTCGTCAGCGATTACTGTGCGTGCAGTTCATAGGGACGGACTCGCCCGCATGTTGATTCCGTGACGTCATTTCGAGGAGATCATGCGCAACCAACCGTCTGGCCGTTCATCCGTTCGGGTTTTTCACTTGGCCCTCGTTGCGTCGATGTTGGCGATCATCACGCCCATCGTCGGCACGTCACAGGTGGCCATCGCTGCGACGCCAACTCCGTGGACAGCGGATGGGCCCGGCAACTTCACATTGGATTCGAATGGCTCCGTCACCCCGCCGCAGATGAGATACGACCTTGTCGACGCTCCTCTCGGGGCTCGGTTCAGCGACCAAACGTGGACGTTCAGTACCACTGCAACGAGCGACTTCGCGGATTCCGTGCCCTACCTCTACACGGGTTTCCACGCCTTCTTCCAAGTACAGGTGCACCTCGAGGCTTTCGTCATCCGCGAAGGCGTGCCGTTGCCGCCGACTACACTCGTTGCCGCCGGCCCAGTCAATTGTGACCCATGTATCGAGCCGTCGGGGGGATTCACATACGCGGGTAGCCATCTGTTCAACGTGGTCAACGGTGACACCTACGGGTTCACGTTGGGCGGTCGTAACTTCGATTCGAACCCCTCGTTCAACGGCACACTGACACTCACCGACTCGCCGTATCACGATGCGCTTTCAGTAGCCAGCAACACCTCGTGGACGACTGCGGCTCCGCTCACCACCGCCGGCATCGACGGCACGCTGACGCAACCAGGTGAGGTTCGGTGGTACAAGTTCCCGATCCAGCCCGACAGCCAAGTGCAGGTCGACCTCAGCAACCTGGATCAGAACTTCGACCTCACCATGTTCCGCGACATCGGTCAGGCATTCACGACGCTGACCACGACGCAGGACCTCACCAAACTGAGTGCGCAGTTCGCGGGCGACGCGTTCAGCCCGTCCGTCTACTCGCCATCGGTCTACAGCCCGTCCGTCTATTCACCGTCTGTGTACAGCCCGTCGGTGTACAGCCCATCGGTCTATTCACCGTCTGTGTACTCACCGTCCGTCTACAGCCCGTCCGTCTATTCACCGTCTGTGTACTCGCCATCTGTCTACTCGCCGTCGGTCTACTCGCCGTCGGTCTACAGCCCGTCCGTCTATTCGCCGTCGGACGCGTTCCTGGAGGCGTTCTCGAGCGCCCAGACACGCAGCCTCATCGGCGTTTCGGCGCGTGAGAATGCCCAAGCCGAATCCATTCGGAGCGCGACGTGGAACAACACCGGTGACTTCTACGTGCGAGTCCAGGGTCGCAATGGCGCGTTCTCGGCAACGCAGTTCCACCTCGGGCTGTCCATCGCGGGAGGCCCGTGCTCGGCGATAACTCTCGATTCGTTCAGCTCGTTGTCCACCGTCCCGGGTTCACAAGGCGCAGCGCAGACGGTGATCCTCACGGATGGTTCGCGCCTGACACAGTCAACCGGGTTGGGCGCCAAGCTCGATGAGCTGGCCCTTGCGGCCGGTGGTGCGGTCGTCGACGTCAGCCTCAGCCAGCGCATCAATGCGTTGAACGCCCAGGCCGACGACAACCCAGCCTGTCCCTACGCGAAGAACCTGGTCGCCGAGGCGATCCGCGAGGTCGTGAACTCCTACCGCGACGCCAACGACACACTGCAGTACGTCGTCATTGCCGGCGGTGACTCGGTGATCCCGTTCTTCCGGTACGCCGACTCGGCCGGCATCGGCCCCGAATCCGACTTTGTCCCACCAGCGCTCGACACCAGCGCCTCGCAGGCAAGTCTGCGGCGCAACTATGTGCTCGGACAGGACGCCTACGGCGCTGTCTCCGATTTGAACTTGAAGGGCGCAGTCATTCCCGTTCCGGACCTTGCCGTGGGACGGCTGGTCGAAACACCCGACCAGATCATCGGCATGGTGGACGCGTACCTCGGCCTGACCGACGGAGTGTTGCCGACGCCGACATCGTCGCTCGTCACCGGGTATGACTTCCTCACGAGTGCGGCCGACTCGGTGCAGGCTGACTTCGCAGCAGGTCTCGGTACGGGTGGACGCGCCGACACCCTGATCACGGATCAAGGCATCCCGACCACGACCACGACGTTGGGCACACCCAGTCGTGACCGGTCGTGGACCGCCGGTGACCTCTCCGACTCACTCCTGGGGTCGCGGCACGACCTGGTCTTCTTGGCGGGTCACTTCAGCGCCAACGACGCGCTGGCCGCCGACTACCAGACCAGCCTTGCCACATCCGATCTCGATGCTCATCCCGACCTGCTCACCAACTCCTTGGTCATCAGTGCCGGATGTCATTCCGGGTACAACCTCCTCGACTCCGACGGTGTACCGGGACTGACGAACGGACTCGATTGGCCAGAGGCGATGGCCAGGCAGCGAGCGACGTTCATCGGCGGCACCGGCTATCAGTACGCCGACAC
>JANOJI010000326.1:0-3555 GCA_031408175.1 Ilumatobacteraceae bacterium | reverse complement strand
GCTCGGCGACATCAAGTACGTCGGCCAGATGTTCTTCCAGCACAGCCTGGTGGTCTACCTCGCGCTGGTGCTGGTGCCGGTGATGGCGTTCGTCGTCAACCGCACCCGGTTCGGCCTCGACGTCCGCGCCGTCGGCGAAACTCCAGAGGCCGCCGACAGCCTCGGTGTCGGCGTCGCCCGAACGCGCACGGTCACGATCCTCATCGGCAGCACACTCGCAGGTCTCGGCGGAGCCGCATTGGCCCTCGAGCTGGGTACCTTCCAGCAGAACCTCACCAACGGCATCGGGTTCATCGCCGTGGCGCTCGTGTACTTCGGCGCCTGGCGCCCGACTGGTGTGCTGCTCGGCTCGCTGCTGTATGGGATGGTGACGGCCACCGTCAACCAGTTGAAAACGCTCGGGATCGTTACCGGGGCTGCCGCCAGCCTCACCACGATGGCACCCGCGGTCCTCACCGTGATCGCTCTCGTCGTCATCGCCCGCCGCAGTTCGGCCCAGCCCGCCGCGCTCGCCTTGCCGTTCGAGAGGGCGCGATGAGCGCCAACGATCTCGCATCAACCCCCCAAGAGAAGGAGTAATCATGAACATTTTCAAGAATCGGGCGCTCCGACGGTCGATCATCATGCTCGCCGCGATCGGAATGGTCGCCGCCTCCTGCGGATCCGATGAGGAATCGACGTCGTCAGACACCTCCGCCTCCGCAGCAACCGCGACGACCGCCGGCGCTGAGCCGGCTGGATCCGTACCGAGCCCCGGCGCCGGGTTGAAGGTCGCAGTGATACTTCCCAGCGCAGCGAACGACTTGTCGTTCAGCCAGAGCATGGCCGACGCCCTCAACCGGATGAAGGATGCCGGACTCATCTCCGACCTGGCGATGAGCGAGAACATGTTCGTCGTCGACGACGCCGCTGCAGCTATCCGCAACTACGCCCAAGATGGGTTCAACGTCGTCATCGCCCATGGCTCGCAGTACGGCGGCTCGCTGCAGGAGATAGCTCCGGACTTCCCGAACGTTGCGTTCGCTTGGGGAACGGCTGCAGACACGTTCGGCCTGCCGAACGTAACCGGATACGCCGCAGCGTCCGATGAGGGCGGCTATGTCATGGGCGTCATGGGTGCGATGCTCGCCAAGGGCGCGTCGATGGGTGTCATCGGACCGATCGAGGTCGGCGACGCCAAGCTGTACAACGACGGATTCGCGGCCGGTGCCAAGGCCCAGGACCCCGCGGTGAGCGTCGGTGTGAACTACACCGAGTCGTTCAGTGACACCGCCCTTGCGGCTGAGGCGGCTACCTCGTTCGTCTCCGGCGGAGCCAAGGTGCTGACCGGGTCATCGCAGATGACCGTAGGCGCCGTCGGCGTGGCCAAGAACAGCGGTGTCGCTTGGTTCGGCACCAACTCCAACCAGACCCAACTCGCCCCCGAAATCGTGGTGGCCAGCCAGGTCTACAAGTGGGACGTCGTACTGACGCAGTTGTTCGACAAGGTCAATTCCGGTTCCTACGGTGGCGAGTCCTACGAGATCAATCTTGCCAATGGTGGTGAGGTGATCGAGTTCAACGACGCCTACCAGCTGCCCGCCGACGTCAGGGCGGCCGGCGACACGGCGATTGCCGGGATCACCGATGGCTCGATCACGACCGGTCTCGGGAGCTGATCGAGTCCGCTTGACCGAGTCCGATTGATCGAGCGAGACCAGTTGACCGAGCGTGAAAGGAGTATGGCGATGACATCGAGGGTCGCAACCGACGAGACCACACCGATGTTGCAGATGCGCGGGATCGACAAGCGATTCCCCGGTGTCATCGCCAACGACAACGTCGACTTCGACGTCAGGGCCGGTGAGGTCCATGCTCTGCTCGGCGAGAACGGCGCCGGCAAGAGCACCCTGATGAAGATTCTGTTCGGGTTGTACCGCCCAGACAGGGGCGAGGTGCTGCTCCACGGCAAACCGCTGCGACTGCGCTCCCCGCACGACGCGATCGAGGCCGGCGTCGGCATGATCCACCAGCACTTCATGCTCGTGCCCACGCTGACCGTCGCTGAGAATGTCGCCCTCGGTTTGGGCCGCAATCCGTTCGCCGGAGTCGACCTGCAGGCCGTCGCCCGGCGTATCACGGAGTTGAGCAACGCGTATCACCTTGGCATCGACCCCGATGCCAAGTGCTGGCAGCTCGCTGTCGGGGAGCGCCAACGCGTCGAGATCTTGAAGGTGCTGTACCGGCAAGCTCGCCTGCTGGTGCTGGACGAGCCGACCGCAGTGCTCACGCCTGGCGAGGTTGACGACCTGCTGCGCACGCTTCGCCGGATTGCCGACGACGGCTGCGGGCTGATCTTCATCAGTCACAAGCTGCGCGAGGCCATGGATTTCGCCGATCGGATCACGGTGATGCGCGATGGCGCGGTGACCGGCGAGGTCCTTCCGGCGGAGACGAGCCTCGATCAGCTGGCTCAGCTCATGGTCGGGCGCCCGGTGAAACTGATCCCCGACAAGGGGCCGAGTGTCCCCGGCCCAGCAGTGCTCACCGTTTCCGACCTCACCGTGGCGGGCGACCGTCGGCCAGTGGCCGTCGATGGGGTCACGTTCGAGGTGCATGCCGGTGAGGTGGTGGGGATCGCCGGCGTGTCGGGCAATGGTCAGCGCGAGCTGGCCGACGCAATCGCCGGGTTGCGGCCTGTGGTGTCGGGAGCCGTTCGGATCAACGGGGTCGAAACGACGAACAACTCGCCGCGCGATTCGCGCGCTGCCGGGCTGGCCTACGTACCCGAGGAGCGGATGCGCGAAGGCGCGATCGGAGACTTCAGCGTGTGGGAGAACCTCATCTTGTTGAACCACGCCGGGTCATCGAACGCGTCGCGCGGGTTCCTGCAGATGCGAGCCATCCGCGAGCAGGCCCAGAAGCTGGTGTCGTCATATGTGGTCAAGACCCCCAGTCTCGACACGCCGGTACGGTCGCTGTCGGGCGGCAACATCCAGAAGATGATCATGGCCCGCGAGATGTCGGCGGCCGCCGGCGTACTGGTGGTCTCGCAGCCCACACGCGGCGTCGACATCGGCGCAGCCGAATACATCCACGCCCGGCTGATCGACGCCCGCGCGGCCGGAGTAGGGATTCTGCTGATCTCCGGCGAACTCGAAGAAGTCCTCGGGATGAGCGATCGCATCGGCGTGATGTTCGAGGGTCGGCTCGTGGCGATGCTCGAGCGCAGTGACTGCACAGCTGAACGGCTCGGCCTGCTGATGGCCGGCGAAACCGACACCGATCGGAAAGAAGGATGACGATGAACTTGGAACCCGCTACCACGGGACTGGACGCGCTGTATGGTCGCAGCCTGCTGACCACGCACGACTGGTCGACAGACGATCTCGATACTCTCCTCGCTGCAGCGTCGCGGCTCGAGGCTCTCGATCGTGCCGGCGTCCGCGTCGATGTGCTGCGCGGTGAACTCGCCTACGCGATGTTCTTCGACAATTCGACTCGGACGAAGTCGGCGTGGGCGGGCGCCGCGGCCCGTCTCGGGATGCACCCGGTGATCGTCGACGGTTCCTCGAC
>JANOJI010000309.1:0-5922 GCA_031408175.1 Ilumatobacteraceae bacterium | reverse complement strand
GCCGATCGGCCGGGGTCGGCGCATGCACAGCCGTCATCATGGCTGCGGCGGGTCCTCCCCCACCAGTCCGTCGATGGCTTCCCGGAAAAGGTCGGCGTGGCCGACGTGGCGGGCGTACTCGTCGTGTACATCAACGAGTACTCGCCGGAGGTTGGGCGACTCACCGTTCCAAACGAACTTCGACGGCTGGTCGAGCCCTCCGTCAGCGTTCGCTCGTTGCCACGCGGCCCGCGAGCGATCGACGGCGGCACTCCAGAGCGCGTAGAGGTCGTCGGGCGTGTCGTCGTCGGCGGACCTCCAAGCCCACTCCCAAACCGACATCTCTTTGACCCCGGCCCACGGTGCACCCATCGGCTCGCCGGTGACGAACTCGGCGGTCTTGGAGTCCTCGACGAGTGCCAGGTGCTTGATCAGTCCCGCCAGGGTCATCGCCGAGGGCGGGAAGGGCTGATGCAGGCCGGCCACGTCGAGGCCGCCCACCTTCCAGGCGAACTGGGCACGGGAGCGTTCCAGGGCGAAGAGCAGCAAGTCGACCTCGCCGGCCGTCATCGATGGTTCATGAATCACGGTGTTGAGCACGTTGTTCTCGGTCATGCGTCGAACAGTACGAGATGCCACGCGACCAGCAGGCGAATCGTCGCACTGCCGGGATCGCCCTGTAGACATGGTGCAATGAGTTCGCACCATTACTCGGCCGTCGTGTTCGACTTCGGCGGAGTGCTGATCAGCCCGATCACTGATCGCATCAGCGAGGTCGCGGCGCGTCACGGCGTGAGCACGGACGAGCTGTTGCACGTGCTGATGGGGCCGCCCGCCGTCTCGACCTCGGACCATCCCTGGCATCGTGCCGAACGCGGTGAGATAGCGGTGGTTGGATTTCAGCAGCTCGTGCAGCCCTGGGCTGGTGAGGCCGGCATCGTGTTGACAGGAGACGAGTTCGACATCATCCTCGACGGCGTGTTCAAGGTGCACGACGACATCGTGAGTCGCATCGTCGAGCTTCGGTCGGAAGGCATCACCACCGCTCTGCTGACCAACAGCTTCAAGGAGTTCCGCGCCCATATCGAGGAGCACGTCGACTTCGGGCTCTTCGACCTCGTGATCGACTCGTCGGAAGTCGGGTATCGCAAACCAGAGCCGGAGATCTACGAGTTGACGACCAAACGGTTGGGCCTCACTCCAGAGCGCATCTTGTACCTCGACGACTTCGTCGCCAACGTGGACGGAGCTAGGGCAGCTGGCTGGGATGCGATCCACGTGACCAGCCCGCAGCAGGCTCTCATCGCGCTCTCCGAGGCGCTCGAGCTAGCTCCGCGCACGTAGCAGCGATAGAGCATCACGCCAGGAGATGCGTGAACCGCGCCGAAGCAGGACTTGCTCATAGATCTTGCCGGCGAGTTTCCACACCCCCACGATGGCGGCCGCGAGCAGCACGAGTGCGATTGCGATCTCGGCTACCGACGCCGCGCCAGCGGCCATGCGCATCGGCATCAGCAGCGGCGCGATCGGTGGGATCATCGACATGATCGTGCTCGCCCGCGAGTGCGGGGCATAGCCGAGGATGAAGACCAGCATGTAGGCCCCGAGCAGCACGGCAAGGATCGGCGCCGCGGCTGCCTGTGCATCTTCTTGGCGGGCGACGAGCGAACCGGCGAGCGCGAACAACGTCGAGTAGAGCGCATAGCCGCCGAGGAACCACACCACGGTCATCGGCAGTGCCGACCAGATCTCGTCGGGCACGTCGGTTCCCGAGATCACCAGCGCAACCAATCCGGCGATGATCATCAACGTGAATTGCAGTAAAGCCGCCACGCCGATCCCGGTGACCTTGCCGGCCAGCAGTTGGTCGGCCCGCGCCCGCGCCAGGAGCAGCTCAACGACGGCTGTCGACTTCTCCTCGACCACGCCGACGAGCACGTAGCCACCGAACGTCTGCAGCGAGATGAACAACAGGATCGCGGTCAGCGTCCCCGTGAGCACCGCGACTCCCTCGATGCTCGAATCGCCGTCGAGCGCGACCATTTCCAACGGCGCAGGCGTTAGCACGTCGGTCACCTGCGCCGCGCTGAGTCCGGCATCGATGAGGGCAGACTGGATCTGAGCGATCGACCATGCTTCTTGAACGATGGCCGCGATCTCCTCGTCGATGTCGTCGGCGAACAGGACTTGGCGCTCGTCACCGAGGACAGCCACGTCGATCTCGCCGTCGTCGAGGGCGTCGCCAGCCTGTGCTGCATCCCCGATCGGCATCATCGTCACCTCGCGGCCGAACAACTCGGCGACAGGCTCGACTGTCGTTTCGAACTCCTCGGGGACCGACTCGGTGACCCCGACCTCGATGCCTTCGGGGCCGTTGTCACCGGCGAGACGGGAGATCACACCGAGGGCGATGATCACCAACACGAAGAGCCCGGTGAGAACGTAGAAGGACTTCGCTCTCAACCGTTCTCTGATCTCTCGGCCCGCGATCAACGCGATGGCCTGTGTCGATCGCAACGGGTCGTTGCGGTCCGTGCTCACGTGCCGGCCCCGACGCCGAGTCGGCCGACAACGCTGAGGAACACCTCTGAGAGATCCGGCGGCGCGAACGAGTACGCCACGACCTCACCCAGCGTTCGAGCATCGGCGATCAATCCGCTTGCGTCGGCACTGGCATCAACGATGACGCGGTAGCGGCGTGAATCGGTGGTGGTCACCGTCACGTTCGCCGGGTTCCATTCGGTCGGCGCCGAGAACTCGATGTCGACGTACCGGGTTGAGCTCGACGCGCGCAGATCGGCTACATCGCCGCGCAGCACCACCCGGCCGTGGTCGACGATCACAACCGCGCTGCAGACATCAGCGACCAGGTCGAGCTGATGGCTACTGAGCAGCAGCGCTGCGCCCCGCGCGACCTGCTCGCGCAGGACCGCGCTGAGCGTCTCGACGCCGACCGGGTCGAGTCCGGAGAACGGCTCGTCGAGAATCAGAACTTCGGGCTCGGTGAGGAGGGCAAGCGCTAGCTGCACGCGCTGCTGGTTGCCGCTCGAGAGGCTCTGCACTGCATCGCCGGCCCGGTCCATCAAGCCCAGCCGCTCCAACCATTCGTCGGCCGCCCGGCTGGCGTTGGTCTCGCTGTGCCCCGACAGCCGGGCGTAGTAGACGAGGTGGTCACGGACTCTCATCCGCGGATACATGCCGCGCTCGGCAGGCATGTATCCGAATCTCCGGCGGACGGCGCTATCGATCGGCCGGCCGTCCCAATTCACGCTGCCCCCATCGAGCGAGATCAGATGCATGATGGCCCTCATCGTCGTGGTCTTCCCGGCCCCGTTTGGACCGAGGAAGCCGACGATCTGCCCGCGCTCGACGGCGAACCCGACGTCGTCAAGAGCAACGAGCGACCCGTATCGCTTCGTCAATCCATCGACCAGCAGCATTCGATCAACCCTAGGACCCTCGAGTATCAAAGTGGCTGGCGGCGACCCGAACCCACGCGCGCCCCCGGCGGGGATATTCTGTGGCCTCGTTCGATGACACGAGCGTCCGCTGGACCCAAACCCTGTTCCCGCCGTTCAACGTCGTCCATCACCTCGAGGGTGGGTCGCGCATGGCATCTGTGGTGAACTCCCGCACTCGGTCGTCCAATGACTACGGCCGGAACTGGGCCTTGCATCAACGGTTCCTATTAGCCGACGGCCGCGACGATCCGCTTGGCTGCGACGCCAGGCCGTCGTGGCGGGGCCGAGTCCACATGATCGGGTTGTTCGCGGCGATCCCCGCGGTGACGCTCTTGATCGTCTTCGCCGACGGAGCCCGGGCAACCATTGGTGCATCGATCTACGCCGCCGGAGTGTGCGCGATGCTCGCCGCCTCCACCACCTACCACCGCTGGGTGAACGACTTCCGAGCGCGAGCCGCGTGGCGTCGCGCGGATCACGCAATGATCTTCGCCGCGATGGGCGGGTCGGCGACACCGGTCGTGCTGATCGTCATGCCGTCCGCGTGGGGCATCGGTCTGCTTTCAATTGTCTGGGCGACGTCGGTCGCCGGTGCCGTGCTCAAGTTCGGCCGCTGGCACCGCGGCGACGCGATCGGCACAGCCTTGATCCCCACCGTGAGCGGGCTTGCGGCGCTCGCTCTCCCTGCACTGTGGGTCAAGGGAGGCGTGGTACCGGCCGTGCTGTATCTGCTTTCGGGTTCGCTGTACATACTCGGCGCTCGCTGGTTCGGCCAGACGTGGCCACGATTGCGTCCGGGAGTCTTCTCCTACCATGAGGTGTGGCACGTCCTCACCGTCGCCGCAGCCGCAGCGCACTTCGCTTCGGTCTGGGCGATCTCGACCTGACGGCGTTATGTAGTCAGCGAATGCCGATGCCGTAGATTGAACCGCCGTGACCTCGGTGCCCTTCGCGGACTCCCCGCGAACCGGCCACTCCGCTGCCGCTGTCGCCGCGTTGTTCTTCGTGAACGGTGCGACATTCTCGAACTGGTTGCCACGCATCCCCGAGATTCGCGACCAGCTCGGCGTCGGCAATGCCGGCCTCGGCGCCACGCTGCTCGGCGGAGGTCTCGGCGGCATCCTCGGAGCCCTGCTGGTCGGCAAACTGATCGACCGGCTTGGCAGCCGCCGCCTGCTCACTCTCGTGGCCATCGCGTTGTCGATCGGCATGCCGCTCATCGCCTTCGCTCCCAGCGCTGTTGTGTTGCTCCTGCTGCTCACCACCTTGGGCGTGCTCGATGTGTGCAACGACGTGGCGATGAACGCGCAAGGCGTGATCGTGCAGAACCGGCTGGAACGTTCGATCATGAACCGGCTGCACGCCATGTGGAGTCTTGGCTTTACGGGCGGTGCGCTGGTGGGGTCGGCTGCGTCGGCCGTTGGCACCAGCGTTCGCGCACAGCTCCTCGTGGTCGGCGCTGTCATGTTCGTCACCGTTGCTGTTGTGCGGCGATGGCTGGTCCCGGTCGACCCGCCGCCGAACGCTCCCGTGCACACCGCCGATGCGAGCGTGATCCGGCCAAAGCGTTTCTCCGCGGTGACGGTCCTCATGGGCCTCGCCGCGCTCGGTGCCGTCGCGCTGGAAGTGATGCCGAATGACTGGTCGGCGGTGCTGATGCGCGACGTGTTCGACTTCGGCCGGGCGAGCGGCTTCGGCACCATGGCGTGCGCTGGAGCGATGCTGGTCGGCCGTCTCGGCGGCGACCACGTGCTCGACCGCATCGGTGAGCGGCGACTGTTCACGTGGGCGATCACCCTCGTGGGCATCGGGGCAACCGTCACCGTCATTGCGCCGGTGGGTGTTGTGGCACTGGCAGGCCTCGTGGTGTGGGGTCTCGGTCTCTCCGTGGTGTTCCCACAGCTCTACGCCACCGCAGCGCGGCTTCCCGGCGTATCGGCCGGCACCGGGCTGGGCTCGATGCTGCTCGGGCAGCGCCTTGGCGCCATGCTCACCGCGGTCACTGTTGGTGCCGTTGCTGAATGGCAGAACCTTCGTGTGGCTTTCGCCGCTGTGGCCGGGGTCGCCTTCGTGCTGCTGTTGGTCACCTCTCGCCGCATGATGGCGGCCAGCGCCGCGCCTACGCCGGCGATTTCACCAGCGCCTTCTTGAGAGCAGTGGCGATTAATCGCCGAGTGGCTGCAGGCTCCCGAGAATCGTCGGATAAAACTCGGCCACGGTGGGAAGTATCGGCAGCATCTCGGACAGGACGTGATAGGGCGCGTCGGCGTGCATGAGGGCGCCCACGATCTGGACGATCTCGTCGCCCGTGATGCCGAGCGCTGAGGCACCGAGGAATCGTTCGGTCTCGGTGTCGACGAGAACGCTGATGAGGCCGTCGGTCTCTCCGTCGAGCGCGGCCCTCGTCACGCTCGACATCGGAATTGTCGCCTTGCTCACCTTGTGGCCAGACGCTCTGGCTTCCAGTTCGGTCATGCCGACT
>JANOJI010000290.1:0-3247 GCA_031408175.1 Ilumatobacteraceae bacterium | reverse complement strand
GCACCATGTAGTCGTGGCCGAGGTCGCGAGCGGTGCGAGCCATCGCTTCGATCGTGGCGCCGCCGTCGCTCCAACGGCTGTGCATGTGGCAATCACCCTTAAGTGCGGCCCGATATCGGGCACCGTCGTCGGTGAGCTTGACCTGTGTCTCGGCCTCGATCTTGTCGACGTAGCCGGCATCGCCGCGCAACGTCTCGGTGATCAGTCGCGCCGTCGAGTCGCCGATGCCTTCGAGGTCGGTCAACGTTCCGGCCGCTGCCCGGGTGGCCAATTCGTCGGGCGGAGTGGCGCGCACCACCTCGTGTGCCCGCACGAACGCCTTGGTCTTGAACCCGGTTTCGTGCGCCCGATCGAGGCAATGCACCACCCGTTCAAAAGCCTCGACTGGTGTCATTTCATCGAGTGTAGATGACCCTTCGTGCAGGTCGACGGCTGGCGACGCCGACGATCCCGATTCCGGCGACGAGCAACGAGGTGCCCAGATAGGAGATCAGCTCGGAGCCGTTCCCTGTCTTCGGAAGCGGTGGCCCAGGCACAGGTGGCAGCACTTCGGCCAACGGAGCAACGATCGGAATCGTCGTTGTTGTCGTCGTCGTCTCCGGAGGCAACGTCGTGCTGGTCGTCGTGGGCGGGATCGTCGTGGTCGTGGTCGTGGGCGGGATCGTCGTGGTCGTGGTCGTCGGCGGGATCGTCGTGGTCGTCGTCGTCGGCGGGATCGTCGTGGTCGTCGTCGTCGGCGGGATCGTCGTGGTCGTCGTCGTCGGCGGGATCGTCGTGGTGGGCGGGATCGGCACATCGGCCGTTGCGGTGGCGGAGATGATTCGTGGAGGACCTCCTGTGACCAGCCGTTGCGCTCCCTGCGGATCCGCGCCCGCCGGACTGCCGCGATACACGGCAGCGAGGCCGGGACTCGCCGTCGAGGCAACGACGGTCATCACACCCGGTGCAACAGGCATCGTCGCGTGTGCAAACCCCGCGATGTCGGTCGCCACCATTGTCGGCGCATCCTGCCCACTGATCAGCAAGGTGATGCTCGCGCCGAGCACGGGTTGAGCTCCCGCCACGACAGCGACGTCGATTCGTCCATCGATCCCCAGCGTGGCTGAGATCGCCCACTCCCCCGCAAACGCTGCGGCCTCGGCATCCAACGCGATCGCGACCGTTTGAATGGCATCGCTGCCGCTCGCAGCGGCAATCATCGTGAGCGACGGAATGAGGGGAGCGGCTCCGTTGAATGCCCGGCGTGTACCGGCGCCGTCTTGGGCGTAGTAGTGCAAGACCGCCCACATCGCCGCTGCCATCAGATTGTCGGTTGTGTCGCCGTACCGCCAGGTGAGATATGCCCCCTTCGCGCCCGTGGGATCGTTCGGGAACAGCTGGGCGACCGGGAACGATGGCGCGTCGATGTTCGGATGGATGCCCCGGTTGAACGTGCACGACCCGACCCGGTATTGGCCGGCCTCGTCCACGAACAGCCATTGACCCGCCCAGATCGGGGCGGGCGAGAATGCCACCCCAGCCGTGTGGAACTCGATGGCGAAACCGGCGCACCGAAAGTCATCGACGAGATCGGCGCTGCCGTCGAAACTGGTGTGGGCAACGCAGTTCGACGGGATCTGCGCGCCGAGTTGGCCTGCACCAACCGTGGCCGGCACGGTCACCGCCAATGACACGACTGCGATTGCAAGACTTCTCTTCACGACACACAGATCGACGGCGACATCGGCCGAGCGGAAAGCCTGCCGGTAGCCTCACACCTTCGCTATGGAACGCTTCGGCCTGGTTGGCCTTCCCAACGCGGGCAAGAGCTCGCTGTACAACGCCCTCACTGGTGGAGGCGCGTTGGCCGCGCCGTATCCCTTCGCCACCAAGGATCCCAACATCGGGGTGGCCAAGGTTCCCGACGAGCGCGTCGATCGCTTGGCGGCGATGAGCAAGTCGAAGTCGATCGTGCACGCGGCCGTGCAGGTCGTCGATATCGGCGGCCTGGTCGAAGGCGCGTCGAAGGGTGAGGGGCTTGGCAACAAGTTCCTCGCCAACATTCGCGAGGTCGATGCGATCGTGTTGGTGTTGCGGGCGTTCGAGGACGATGACGTCACCGGGCCCAGCGATCCAATCGAGCATCTCCGGGTTGTCGAGATCGAGTTGGCGTTGGCCGACCTCGAGACCATCGAGAAGCGGCTCAACCAAGCCACGCGTCAGGCCAAGCTCGACAAGACTGCGGCCGGCGAGTTGGAGTCGCTGCAGGCTGCGTACGACGCGTTGTCGGAGGGCCGGCCGCTGTATCGCGCCGGGCTCAAGCCCGAGCACCGCGAGCAGTTGCTGCCGTACTTCTTGTTGACCAACCGATCAGTGCTGGCCGTGGTGAACGTCGGCGAGAACGACCTCGACAGCATTCCCGCCGTCGAGCAGCGAGTGCGCGACGAGTTCACCTCGGCCGGCGACAACGTGGAGGTGATCGGCATGTGCGTGCAGCTGGAAGCCGAGGCGGCCACCATCGCCGATCCCGTCGAACGTGCCGAGATGCTCGAGGGCTTCGGGCTTGGCGAGGGCGCGTTGTTCCGCATGGTCCGCAGCGCCTACCACCTGCTGGGCCTGCGCACGTTCCTGACGACCGGCGAGAAAGAGACCCGGGCCTGGACGTTCTACGCCGGGTCCAGCGCACCCGAATGTGCCGGCCGTATCCACACCGATTTCCAGCGTGGCTTCATCAAAGCCGAGGTGATCCATTGGGACGAATTGCTCGACTTCGGCACATGGGCCAAGGCCAAAGAGGTCGGCAAGATTCGCATCGAGGGCAAGGACTACCACCCCATCGACGGCGACGTCATGGAGTTCCGCTTCAACGTGTGATCTCCTGTGATATCCGCTGGAGGAACCGTGACCGACATTCTCATCGCGCCCGCCGCGAAGGCGGTCGTTGCACCACCGTCGCGGAGACGGTCAGCGTGTGACAACCCGAGTGCACATTTCATGACGGAACAGTGGCGGGGCGGGGCGCACCGCGCGAAAATCGCAGCCATGGGCGCCTACACCGAAGTCACTGGGTATCAACCCGACCTGCAGAAGATGACGAAGGGCTACCCGGTGAACAATCTGCAGCAGCTGCTCTTCAAGCACTGCTTCGGCCCGGTGGAGGACGGCTACTTCGGTGACGAGACCGAGCGTTGTCTCAACGACTTCAAGGTGGCCAACGGACTCTCCGCCGACAGCATCGTCGATCAGGCGACGTGGGCGGTGCTGAACG
>JANOJI010000246.1:0-17576 GCA_031408175.1 Ilumatobacteraceae bacterium | reverse complement strand
TTGCGCGTCCTCGAGGATCATCGCTCCTGCCGAGTCGACGACGTAGACGCATTGGCATCCGGCGTCGGCCATGATGCGCGCTTGCTTGGCGATCAGTTCGGGCGGCTGACCGTGGGCCATCATCAGGAATCCGACTGTCTCCAGTCCCAGCGAGCGAGCCAAGCCGAAGTGCTGGATCGACACGTCGGCCTCGGTGCAATGCGTGGCGACCCGCACGATCGACAGGCCGATGTCGTGGATGTAACGGATGTCGTCCATCGTGCCGATACCGGGCACCATCAGCGCCGCGATCTTGGCCTGCTTGGCCGTTTCGACAGCGGCCTTCATGAGCAGCCGCTCGTCGGTCAACGAGAAGCCGTAGTTGAACGACGAACCTCCGAGGCCGTCGCCGTGGGTGACCTCGATCACCGGCATGCCGGCGGCGTCGAGCGCGGCGACGATGTCGCGTACCAGTTGCTCGGTGAACTGGTGGTTCTTCGCATGGGAGCCGTCGCGCAGACAGGTGTCGGTCATGCGCACGTCGAGTGAGCTCGAATAGGGCATCAGTTGGCTCCGTTCATGTGCTTGGCGATGCGGTCGCCGGTGGCGGCTGCCGCGGCGGTCATGATGTCGAGGTTGCCGGCGTACGGTGGGAAGTAGTCGCCGGCGCCTTCGACCTCGACGAGCACGGCGACTCGTGGTGTGCCGTCGCGCGATTCACCGAACTGCGGCGGCGATTTCAACCGGTAGCCGGGCACGTATTGGGCGACGTTGGCCACGGCGTCTTGGACAGCCTTGGTGATCAGGACCTCGTCGGCGTCACGTGGCAGTTGACAGAAGATGGTGTCGCGCATGATCAACGGGGGGTCGGCGGGATTGAGCACGATGATGGCCTTGCCGCGTCCAGCCCGCCCGACCTCGGCGATCGCGCGCGACGTGGTGCGGGTGAACTCGTCGATGTTGGCGCGGGTGCCGGGACCTGCCGACAGCGATGCAACGGTGGCGACGATCTCCGCGTAGTCGACCTCGGTGACCGCGGCCACGGCATGGACGATGGGGATGGTGGCCTGTCCGGCGCAGGTGACCATGTTGACGTTCATCGCGTCGAGATGTTCGTCGATGTTGGCGCTCGGCACCACGAATGGTCCGATCGCGGCCGGCGTGAGGTCGATGGCTCGAATTCCCAGCTCGGCGTAGCGGGGTGCGTTGGCAATGTGGACGTATGCGCTGGTGGCCTCGAACACGAAGTCGGGCAGCTCAATGCGGGCGAGCAGCCAGTCGACACCGTCGGCCGATGCCTCGAGCCCAGCCGTGCGTGCCCGCTCCAATCCGTCGCTTCGCGGGTCGACGCCGATCATGTAGCGCGGTTCGATCAGGTCGGAACGCATCAACTTGTACATCAGGTCGGTGCCGATGTTCCCGGACCCGACAATCGCTGCGGTCAGCTTGGCCATGACACCTACTCTGCCCCAACCCGGTCGACGGAGGAAGGTCTGGCGTTCCTGCCTGCGGAACGAACCTCAGCCGAAACCGAGCGACAGTTCCTCCACGACCTCGGCGGCAGTCATCACCCTGTCCACCGAGCCGACCGAACGTCCGGCGTACAGCGCCATCGCACTGATGTCACCCGTGGTGTCTCGGTTCGGTGAGCTCACACCGAAGCGCGTCATCTTCATCGCCTGCCCATCTGCGAGCGTCGTCTCGCCGACAATGTCGGTCGGCGCGGCTGTTGCCGCGTCGATCGACGAACGCAGCACGCGGTGCGGCGCATCGGGCCAACCGACACCGAACGCCTCGGTCAGCACGCTGTCGTCGGTCGCTGCCGCGACCAGAGCATCGATGTACAGCGGATGCGCATACGACTCGCGTGTCGCGACAAATCGCGTGCCCACGCGCACGCCGTCGGCCCCCAGTGAGATTGCGGCACGGACTGCGTCGGCATTGCCGATCCCGCCAGCGGCCACGACTGGAACGTCGACGGCATTCCTGACGGCCGGCAGCAGTTCGCTGAGCGGAACGTGGCCGCGCACATGGCCGCCGGCTTCCACTCCTTGGGCGATCACATAGCGGCAACCGGCGTCGACCGCAGCCTTCGCCTCGTCGACCGAGCCGACCTGCCAGCCGCAGATCACGTTGGCCGGCACGCGATCGGGGTCGGGCCACTCGTAGAAGAACTCGAGGATCGGTAGACGCGAAGCGACCAACTCGACCACCTCCGGCAGGACGAAATGAGCAATGCATGTTGCGCCGACCGGGGCGGTGGTGAGCGTCGTCACCTCATCCAGGTATCGCTCGATGATCCCGGGTTGCTGCCGGCCGATGCCGATCATCCCCAATCCGCCGGCGTTGGAGACAGCGGCCGCGAGCGTCGATGTCGCCGTGCCGCTCATTCCCGCCTGCTGGAGCGGCCACTTGCTTCCGACGAGATCAGTGAAGCGGTTCATGCCCTACAACTACTACGCGATCTCGCCCCCGCATGCAAGCACGATCGCGCAGTCATCGACTAGCTGAAGCGCACTCCGACCGTGCCGAGGTGCTGCACGCGAGCAGTGACGTGATCGCCGCTGTGCACGGCGACAGCTTCGGTGACGCCGCCGGTCATCACCAAGCTGCCGGCGGGCAGCGCCTGGCCGGCATCGGCCAGCCAACGAATCAGCTCGACAACTGATGCTGCAGGATGCCCCATCACCGCCGCGCCGGCAGCGGTGCCCACCACCTCGCCATTGCGTTCCATCACGACACCGAGCAGGCGTAGATCGAGACCTTCGGGCCGGCGCGGTGACCCGCCGACGACGTAGCGCGCGGCCGAGGTGTTGTCGGCGATCACGCTCTGGATGTCGAACTTGAAGTCCTTGAACCGAGAGTCGATCACTTCGATGGCGGGCAGCACGAATTCGGTGGCAGCCAGCACGTCCTCGATCGTGACGTCGCCCGACAGCTCGCTGGCGGTGACGAAGGCGATTTCAGCCTCGACTTTTGGATGGATCAACTGTGTCATGTCCACGACATCGCCGTCGGACACACACGTGTCGCCCATCAACACGCCGAAGACGGGCGTCTCCAGCCCCATCTGCACCATCTTGGCTTTCGAGGTCAACCCGCCCTTGTATCCGGTCAGCCGCCTGCCGTCCGCCTGCCAGCGCCTGCACAGCTCGGCCTGAACCGCGTAGCCGTCGGCGACATCCATGTCGGGGTGGGCGTCGGTGAGCTTGACGATGTCCGCGGCATTGCGCTGGGCGTCGTCGATGATGTCGGCCAGTTCGGATATGACTGAGGCGGATAGTGCCACGAATGAATGCTCCCTACTCGAACGTCACGCTGCAGCTGCCGAGCCCGCCGAATTCGCAGGTGATCGTTTGTGGACCCTTCACCCAGGCCATCACTGACAACGAACCGGTCAGGATCACCTCGCCGGCGCGGCAGGTGATGCCCAGCTCGCCGAGGGTGTTGGCCAACCAGATCAGCGAGTTCACAGGCGAACCCTTCACGGCGGCGCCTGCCCCCGTTGCGATCAATTCTCCATCGACATCGCCTGGCTGTCGGACATCAAGAGTCATGCCGACCAATGCGAGGTCGACCTCCAGCGGATCCGTCCGTTGGCTGCCCAACACGAAGACACCGCACGAGGCGTTGTCGGCAATCGTGTCGACGACCTTGATGTCCCAGTTGTCGATGCGCGAATCGACGATCTCGAAGCACGGCACCACGTAGTCGGTGGCCCGCAACACGTCGACGGCGGTCACCCCTGGCCCGGCGAGGTCATGCTTCAAGACGAACGCGATCTCGCCCTCGGCGCGCGGCTGGATCAACGAGTCGAGCTTGATCGTGTCGCCGTCCCCGTACATCATGCCGCTGAGCAGCTGGCCAAAATCCGGTTGGTCGAGGCCGAGCATCGTCATCACTGCAGCGCTCGTCGCGCCGACCTTCTTGCCGACGATCGTCTCGCCGCCATCGAGCCTGCGCTGCACCATGCGCGTCTGGATTCCGTACGCATCGGTGATGTCGATGCCAGGCACGCGATCACGCAGGTTGGGCACGGTTCGCATGTCGACGAGGGCCGAATACAGCTCGTCGCCGTACAGGTTGATGTCGGACGGTCTCAGGCTCATCGCCGTGCAGTTTCATGCATAGCGCTCGCGTCCGCCAAGCTGTCGTTCCGGCATACGGGACACACGCCTGACCTGTGATTCCCGCTGGCGCCTACTCTGCGTCGGGTGACCAAGCCCTACGAACGAGAGGTGACGTTCGAGATCGACGAGCGCCAGTTCTCGTTCGCAACGTGGTCCGACATCTCTGCGCTGTTCGCCATCCGCTTTCTGGCAAAGTACGACCGACCGCGTCGAGGTTGTGAAGCCGGGATATGCGGCACCTGCGAATCGTTGGTCGACGGCGAGCCAACGCGGTTGTGTCAACTGCCGTCGACCGCGTTGGACGGCGTATCGATCGTCAGTGGATCGAAGCCGGGTCGCTGACCGCCCGCGAGATGTCTGCCGCAGTTCGTACGACCATCCGCACCAGCTGATCGTGCCGGTCGGCAGGCATGCGGATGAGCGGCCCGGCGACCGACACTGCGGCAACGCAGGTACCGAGCCGATCGAAGATCGGTGCCGCAATCGACACCACGCCGGGCGCCGCCTCGTCGGTGCTGATCGCATATCCGGCCTTGCGTACTTCTGCCAACGCCTGATTCAGACGAGTGCGGGTGGTGATGGTGCGCGGCCCAAGGCGGGGGAGACCGGCCGCCACAGCGTCGTCGACATCGGCCTGCGTTCCATAGGCCAGCAGAACCTTGCCCGACGACGTGGCATGCGCTGACCGGCGTCTGCCGACGCGAGTGAACAGCCCCATCATCTGCGGGCTCTCGAGCCGGTCGAGGTAGACGACGTCGGACCCGGAGAGCACCGCCAGATGGGTGGCCTCGTTGCTGTCGTTGTGCAGCTTCTCCAGCGGCACGTGACCGACCTGGCGCAGAACTCGGCTGCTGACGACTTCTTGACCGATCTCGTACAGCTTCAGACTGAGTCGGTACCGCTCGTCTCGCGTTCGTTCGACGAATCCTTCGGCGACCAGAATGCTGAGCAGGCGGTGCACGGTGCTCTTCGGCAGATGGACCCGTCGGCCGAGCTCGGAGACGCCGAGTACAGGGTCCGCGAACGTGAATGCGGTCAGCAGCGACAGCGCACGGGCCACTGCCGATTCAGGTGAATCCCGCGGCACAGCCATCGAACGAAACCTAGCGGTGTTTCGTTGAGTGGAACAATCACGAACGTACTGGCTACCAGCTGCAGTCGCTCAGACTATCCCAGCACCGCCGGGTCAGTTCGGCGCCGGCGAAGTACGCGGCTCGGGCCGAGCGGCGCTTGGCATCGGTGTCGAGATACTGCTCCGCAAACTCGCCGACATGGCCACCGTGATCCTCATCGACCGTGATGTGGATGGTGTGGAAGGCGTAGTCGTCGGGCTGCAGGATGTCGGTGTAGTGCTCCTTGAACCCCTCGACGACCTTGATGTACGCCGGAGGGATCTGGTTCTCGATCGCCAGGATGCCGCCGAAGGTCAACTCGTACCACGGCTGCTGCTGTGCCAGGCAGTAGAGGAAGCTGCTGCTGGCCATCGCGTCGACGTTGGGCGTCGCGTCGGCGATCACCTCGTCGGGAGCGCCAAGGGCACGAGTGAACTCGAACAGCCAGTGAAGGTGTCCGAAGCCCGACTTCGACGTTGTGCCGAGCACCTCCTCGGCGATGTTGTCGATCACCCCGTCGGTCATCTCGTAGGGGATCCGGGTGACCCACGCCGACAGGATGCGCCGGGTGTGGAGTGTCACGCCGTGGTAGTGCTGGCGCGCCCAGGCAACGAGGTCCTCCTTGGTCGCCTCGCCCTGCTGGGTGCGCTTCACCCAGTCGGCCTGGTCCAGCGTGCGGCCAGAAGCCTGCAGCTCACTACGCATCTCGTCAACGAATGCCTCACCGTCAAATGCCATGCGCACACGCTCTCACGCGAGTATCGCTCCGCAAAATGGTGTCGTTCCGCCTGCCAGAACGACGCCCTTTCGGTGCCGCCGTCACCCAACCAAGATGGCCCCCATGGCTATCTTCCGTCTCGGACACGTTGAAGTTCGAACTCCCGATCTAGAGCTCTGTGCCGCGTACTACACCGAGGTGTTGGGTTTGCGGGAGGTGGCGCGCGACGAGAACCACGTCTACCTGAAGGGTTGGGACGAGCAGGACCACCACTCGCTGATGCTCACCGGCGCCAATCGGTACGGGCTCGAGCACGTCGCCTTCAAGACCGAGTCGATCGACGACCTCGAGGGCTACGAGACGAATCTCGAGCGCTATGGCTGCACCGTCGAGCGCATCGCCGCCGGCACCGAGACAGGTCAGGGCGAAGCAATTCGTTTCGACTCGCCGACGGGTCACACCATGGAGATCTACGCCAAGATGGAGAAGGTCGGCAACGGTCTGCCGTTGTTCAACCCGCCGCCCATGCCGATGGACTTGGTCGGCATCGCCCCGCCCCGTCTCGATCACTGCCTGCTCACGACCGAGAACGTCCCCGACGCCGCTCGGTTCATGAGTGAGGTGCTCGGCTTCCGACTGACCGAGCAACTCGTCACCAACGAGGGCTATCAGCTGATCGTGTTCTTCGAGCGATCACGTCAGCCTCACGACATCGCCTTCACCCGCGGCGCGAATGGCGGGTTGCACCACTTCGCCTACTGGCTCGACAGCTGGGCCGAGGTCGGTCGTGCCGCCGACATCTTGCGGATGAACGGCATCGACATCGACATCGGACCCACACGGCACGGCATCACTCGCGGTCATACGATCTACTTCTTCGACCCGGTCGGCAACCGCAACGAGGTGTTCACCGGTGGTTACAAGACCGACACTGATTGGGAAACGATCACGTGGACGGAGGATCAGCTGGGCAAGGCATTGTTCTACTACGAGAATCGTGTCGTCGAATCGTTCGTGTCGATCTACACATGAGCGTCACACGCGACGACGCGCCGCTGTACCTCGCCAACTACGCACGGCGCCGTGCCGAGCCGGTCGGGCCGATGCCCGACGACGCGCGCGTTGCTGACCAACCGGCGTTCGTGTTGCGGGCGCGAGAGCGCTCGACGCTGCGTGCGCTCGAGGAACTCGACCGAGTCACCGCGCCGCCCGGCCGCACCGAGGAGTTCGCTCGCGAGACGGTGTCTCCACGCGAGCAGTTCCCCGGTGAGTTCCGCAAGCGGATCACCACCTCGATCGACGTGCGGCTGATCCGCCACGGCCAGACGCAGGGCTACGTCACCGACGGCGCGCTGACGCCGCTCGGCCAGTGGCAGGCCCACCGCAAAGGGCAAGATCTGGCCAAGGGCCTGAAAGAGGGGATGACCGTCAGGTTCCCGCATGCCCCCACCGCTCGGGCCAGCGAGACAGCCGTCGGTGTGCGCAGCGGTGTGCTACAAGCGCTCAGCCGCTATGGCATCGCCGACGTGAACGTCGAGGAGCCGTACCCGCACGACGCGTTCAAGAACTTCCAGGTATGGGCCGGCGGCCGTGAGGTCGACGTGACCGCAGCGTTCCAGGAGTTCGCCCAGATCCACGAGAACTACCAGCGCTTCGGCACCGGTGACCGGCCGGGCTGGATCACCGAGATGAACCGCTTTTACCGGGTCTTGCAGGCCGGCGGCGACCCGATCACCGTGTGGCTGACCCAGCCGCTGTTCTACTTCGAGCCGCCGATGATCGTCGTTCGACGTCACTGGCGAGGGATCACCGAGATGATCGCGGACAGCGGCCCGAACACGGCGATCTACATGTGTGGCCACTCGGGCCCGATCCGCGCCGTTGCCGCGTCGGCGGTCGGTCATGATCCTGGTGAGCCGAACAACACCGAGGACGTGCGCATCAAGGTCTACGACGACCACGAGCATGCGGTACTGACGTACCGAGGTCGCGGGTTGGAACTGGAGATCCCGACGTTGGCGACGCCCAGTTGGTACGCGTGACTCTTCACGCCGACAGCGGTGACGCCAAAGTCGACGGTGGCGGTTTTGCCGGCTTCGGCGAACCGCCGGTGCTCACCGTGCTGACCGTCGACGATGTCGAGTATTCGATCGTCGCCGACCCGACGATGGCGGCGCTGAAGGCGATTCGCGAGATCGCCGAGCACGTGCGTCCGAGACGCGGTTGCCAGGAGGGCATCTGTGGCAAGTGCGAGTCGAAGGTCAACGGCGACGACACTCGCCTGTGCGTCACCCCGATCGGCGCGCTGATGGGGGCCGTGGTGGTCACGCCGGCGCCGCGCAAGAGCATCTGGGGCTGATCAGCACACGTCCGAAAATCACAGAAGTCCGATCGTCGGGCGGCGATCGGACTTCTCGTGTATGTTCGGAAACGACCCCGGTGCTGGACGGGCTTTGGGGTCGCCGATATCTTGCGCGCCGCCCGGTGTCGATTTCTATTGCACCTTGGTGCTAGTACCCCTGGCCGGCGGCGATCACGTGCACGTCAGGCGCTGGGCGGCCCGGCGATTCGACCGTTGAGCTGGCCCAGCCAAGATAGATCAGCGCGCTGATGTGCGTGCCCGGCTCGAAGCCGCACACCTCGGCGACCACGTCGTTCGTGCCCTTCGGGCATGAGCCCCAATAGCTGGCCAAGCCGTGCGCCGTGGCGGCGAGCAGCAGGATCTGTATCCCGGCTGCGACCGCATCGCGATTCTCGGCTGTGCGCAACGATGAGTCACCCGGGGCGGACCCGACGACCAACGTGATGGGCGTACGCAGGTACTTGGTGCGCGCTTTGTCGACCTTCTCCGGCGGGTCGCCGTGAGTCTGCATCGCGTCGGCGATGACGTTGCCCAGCCGGACGCGCGCAGCGCCCTCGGCGATGGCGAACCGCCACGGCCACGTGCGTTTGTGGTTGGGTGCCCATTGCGCCAACTCGCACAGTTCACAGATGATCTCTCGCGGAACGTCTCGTTGCTTGTCGACGAGCATGCTCGTCCGGCGGCGACGAATCAGGTCTGCGAGGTCGGTCGATTGCACGTCGACATCATCGCAGCATCGATGTATCGATCGTCGCCCTCTTCGTTCCGTTAATCGGAACGTCGATCTTGAGAGATGGAGGCCGCGGTGCGAGAGTGCCGGGGGCACGTACACACGAGGGGAACACGCCAATGTCATTCGATGGTGATGCATACATAGACGAGATGCGTGCGGAGCTGATCGCGTCGGGTCGCACACTCGACAAGGCGCGCTGGGTCGAGCGCGTCGTGCAGGGCGAGGCAAGCAAGGAAGAACTCGTCGGCTGGGCCCGCCAGCACTACCACGGGGTGACGTATCACACCCGACGGTTCCTCTCGATCTGGTTGGGGCGAATCCCATATGAGATGACCGAGAGCGTGATCGAGAACATCGGCGAGGAAGTGCTGGGCATCCAGTCGAAGTCGGGCCACGGCCACCTGCACTGGTTGTTCCAATTCACCCGCGCACTTGGCGCGCCCGACGAGGTGATCACCGAGGCAACACCCAACGTCGAGGCAGTGCTGAGCGAGAGTTTCCTCTACAACCTCGCCCACCAGCGCCCGTGGTACGAGTTCCAGTTCGGTGCCAGCCTCGGCATCGAGAACCAGATCCCTCCGGCCTACACACGCGCCGTCGAGGGCTTCAAGCATCACTACGGCCACCTGCTCGAGCCTGACGACTACGCCTTTCACACCATCCACATCACGGTCGACGAAGACCACGGTGGCCACGTCGGCGAGTTCGCCGAGCGGTATCTCGACACGAACGAGAAGCGCCGGTCGGCGCGCGCCGCGTACTTCGCCGGTGCCGAGGCGACTCGCCGTTGCTGGGACGCCTACGAAGGGGTCTCGTGGTAGTGGCGGACCACGCCATCTTCTTCCGCGACTACCAGGAATCAGACCGACCGATCATCGGTGGCAAGTGCGCCAGCCTGGGTGCCATGACCGTGGCCGGGCTCCCGGTGCCGCCGGGGTTCGCGGTCACGACTCACGCCTTTGCCGACTCGATGGGCAGGGACCACGTCGGCCCGCTGCTCCACAAGCTGCTCGATGATCTCGACGTCTCCGACCTGCACGCGCTCTCCGAGTCGGCGGCGAGGTGCCGGCAGATGGTGCTCGACGCCGGCCCGTCACAGGAAGCCGAGGCAACGATTCGGGCCGGGTATCGGCAGCTCTGCGAGCAGACCGGAATCCCCGACGTCGCCGTAGCCGTGCGGTCGAGCTCGACCGCCGAAGACATGCCGGACGCCTCGTTCGCCGGTCAGCAGGACACGTACCTGTGGATTCGCGGTGCAGACCGTGTGGTCAACCACGTCGTGCACTGCTGGGCAAGCCTGTACAACGATCGAGCGATCGCCTATCGCCACGAGCGCGGCTACCCGCACGCCGAAGTGGCGATGAGCGTGGCCGTGCAGCAGATGGTTCTGCCCAAGTCGGCCGGCGTCGCGTTCACGTTGAATCCGACCAACGGTGATCGCTCGACCATCGTCATCGACTCGTCCTTCGGGCTCGGCGAACCCGTGGTGTCGGGCAGCGTGACCCCCGACAACTACATGATCGACAAGGTCGTCTACGAGATCACCAAGCGAACGGTGTCGGCGAAAGAGCTCGAGTGCTGCGTCGAGAACGACGTGCTGATCGAGCGGCCACTCGAGGCCGAGCGCAGCACCTCGCCGAGCCTGACCGACAACGAGATCAAAGAGATCGCCAAGCTGGCGCGGCGAGCCGAGAAGCACTTCGGGCGCCCGCAGGATGTCGAGTGGGCAGTGACGGTCGACAACGACGGCGGGCACGTCGTGCACCTGCTGCAGAGTCGAGCCGAGACGGTGTGGAGCAACAAGCCCCGCCAGGTCAGCCAGGGCGTCCACACCGGGGTCGAGGGCGTCGTCGGCAACTTGCTGAAGCCCGTACAAGTCAAGAAATGACCACTACTTCTACAACTTCTACAACTTCTACAGCTTCTACAACTGGGGAAACAACATGACCAAGGATCGCTTCGACAGTCCGTTTTCCATCCCCACGCCGCCGGGGGCCGAGGGCTGGGAGGACCTGTACTCGTATCACCTGCTGTTCAGCGACGCCCGCAAGGACTACGACGAGTCGATGTTCTGGTTCCGCGACGCGATCCACCTGCCGACGGTGATGCCACCGTTCGACATGAGCCTGGTCGAGTACGCGTTCGCCTCGCTCGGTTCCTACAACAGCCGGCACTACATCGTCCCGCCGGCGATGGGCATCGACATCCGCGTCCTCAATGGCTGGTTCTACCTGTCACCTGTTCCGGTGGCCGATCCGAACGACATCCCGGGCCGCGTCGAACACTTCATGGAGCGTGCCGGCCACTACTTCGCCAACTGGGATGCCATCGAAGCTGAGTGGATTGTCAAGGCCAAAGTGGTGATCGCCAAGCTCGAAGCGCTGAGCTTCGAACCATTGCCCGACATGGTGCCGCTAGAAGTCGTCACCGGTCACGCCGGCCGCAGCAACGTCTACGACCTGCAGCACGGCTACCACGAGCTGATCGACCTTTCCCTCGAGCTGTGGCAGTTGCACTTCGAGATGCTCAATCTCGGCTACGCTGCGTACCTCGACTACTTCGGGTTCTGCAAGCAGGTCTTCCCGAGCATCCCCGACCTGTCGATCGCCAAAATGGTCGCCGGAATCGAGGTCGATCTTTTCCGACCCGACGAGGAGTTGCGTCGCCTGGCGCGCCTCGCCATCGAGCACGACCTCGGCGACGTCTTGTGCGAAGGAAGCGTCGATCAGGCACTCGCCGCTGTTCGTATTGCCTCCGGGGGAGAAACCTGGTTGGCCGAGTACGCCAAAGCTCAGTATCCGTGGTTCAACTACTCCAACGGAACCGGCTTCTACCACACCGATGCGGTCTGGGCGGAGCGTCTCGACATTCCCTTCTCGTTCATGCGCGGCTACATCCGCAAACTGCAGGCAGGTGAGGAGATCGACACCCCACAAGAGGCAGTGATCGCCGAACGCGACCGCGTCGCCTCCGAGTACATCGACCTGCTCGACGGCGACGACAAGGCCAACTTCGAGGCCAAGCTCGGTCTCAGTCGCACCGTGTTCCACTACGTCGAGAACCACAACTTCTACGTCGAGCACTGGGGCATCAGCGTGATGTGGCGGAAGATGCGCGAGCTCTCGAACGTGCTCGTCAAGGAAGGGTTCTGGAGCGATGTCGACGACATCTTCATGCTCAAGCGCGACGAGATCCCCACCGCCATCAGTGACATGACGTTTGCGTGGTCCGCCGGCGTGGCGCCACGAGGCCCGTCCTACTGGCCCGACGTGATTGCCAAGCGGAGGGCGATCATGGCTGCCTGTCAGGCGTGGGATGCCCCGCCGGCACTCGGGGCTCCGCCGGCGGTCGTGACCGAGCCGTTCACGATCATGCTGTGGGGCATCACCAGCGATTCGATTCAGAAGTGGCTCGGCGGCATGTCGAGCGACGGTGGTCTGAGCGGCTTCGCTGCGTCCCCTGGTGTCGTCGAGGGCATTGCCCGGGTGCTGTCCAACGCCGATCAGGTGGCCGAGCTCGAGGATGGCGAGATTCTCGTCGCCCCGGTCACCGCACCGTCGTGGGCGCCCGTGTTCCGGCGCATCGCAGGGACCGTCACCGATTCCGGCGGGATGATGAGCCACGCAGCGATCGTGTGTCGCGAGTATGGCTTGCCAGCAGTCACGGGCACGGCGTTCGCCACGAAGTCGATCAAGACCGGCATGCGCCTGCGCGTCGACGGCGACAATGGCGTCGTGACGATTCTCGACGAGGCGGACGAGAACTAGGCGGACTGCGAGACCGAGGCGACGAAACCGCTGACCAGATCGACCCAGCGATCCCAGAGCTGGGGCGGGTAGTCGTGGCCCAAGCCTTCGATGACCTCGAAACGGGCACCGGGGATCAGCTCGGCGGTTCGCCGGCCGCCGCTGATGTCGATCAGCGTGTCGCAGTCGCCATGAATCACCAACGACGGCGTGGTCACCCCGCGGAGGCGTTCCCCGCGCGGAGGCGAGCCGACAACGGCTCGGTACTGGCGGGCGGTGCCGGCCGGATGAAAGCACCGGTCGAAGGCGCGTTCTGCAGTACGGCGCCATCTGTTCTCGTCGGCGAAGTCGGGACTGCCCCACACGCGCAACCCGGCGATGCTGCCGGCGGTGTACGACTCGCGGTCCACTGCTGGAGGGGCGGTGAGCAACGCAAGAGCCTCGGGCGTCGACTCGCCGTAGCCGGGCTCGCCCGTGCGTGACATCGCCGAGGTCATCGACAGCAACCGTTCCGGATGTTCGATCGCCATGGCCTGGGCGATCATGCCGCCCATCGACAGTCCCATCACATGAGCGCGGTCGACGCCGATTGCATCGAGCACCGCCGGCGCATCGGCTGCCATGTCGGAGATGGTGTACTCCACGTCGACCTTCGATGACAGACCTACGTCTCGGTTGTCGAAGCGCACAACGCGCAAGCCGCGGGCTACGAACAAGGCGCACCAGTCCTCGTGATAGTTGATGCACTGACTGCCGAGACCGTTGACGAGTAGCAACGTCGGGTCGTCCGGATCCCCCAACGATTCGTAGTAGATCTCGCAACTCCCGTTGAATGCGATGGCCATGCAGCGACGGTATCCGACGCGTCACCGACTGCCGATCGCCGCTTCGGCACCTCGACATCGGCAAAAGTACCGTGTTACACCCTCTGCGAGGATGGGTACATGCGTTTGATCGAGGTGCCGGAGGTCGCCGACCTGGAGGGGTTGGGACCTCGCGACCTGGCTCGGACGTTGGCCGAGCTGGATCGGGTGCGGCGGAGGGTCGATGCGTCGATCGCCGAGGCGGTCAGTGTCGCCGAGCGCAGTGTCGCCTATGCCGAGGACGGTCATTCGTCGGTCAGCGGGTGGGTGAGAGCAACGTGCAACCTGTCCAGCGCCGATACCAAAGCCGTGGTGCAATGCGGGCGACTGTTGCACGCCGTTCCCGAAGTTCGTCGTGCGGCGCACGACGGTCAACTCGGTGTGTCACAGACCCGCCTGTTGGCCCGGTTGCATTCCAATCCCCGATGCGCCGAGCAGTTGCCCGGTTCGGCGGAGCTGTTGGTCGGTCACGCTCAGGCTCAGTCCTTCAATGACTTCGCAGTCGTGATCGATCGTTGGCAGGCGCTGGCTGACGCTGATGGCGCGCATGCCGCCCATGAACGCGCCCACTCAGGTCGTGATGCGCATGTGAGCATCGTCGACACGCGGGTGTACTTCGATGGTCAGGGTGGCGTGCTGGCTGGGTCGATGATCAAGGAGATCTTCGACCGGTTCTGCGACACCGAGTTCCGCACCGATTGGGACGCTGGTGTCGCCCAGTGGGGCGACCGAATGAACCCGCAGATGTTGGAACGCACTCCCGCGCAACGACGCTTCGATGCCTTGCTCGCGGTGTTCAGCGCAGCGGCGGCCTCCGGTGTTGCGGGTGTGTTCGATCCGTTGGTCAACGTGCACGTCGATCAAACCACGTACGAGTATCACCTCGTCACATTGTTGGGAGGTGATCCGGAACCGCTCGACTCAGCGACAGTCGACCGGCGGCGCTGCGAAACCTCCAACGGACATCAGATTGATCCGGCTGACATGCTTGCGGCGACGTTCATCGGTCACGTCCGCCGCGTCGTGTTCGATACCGCTGGGGTGGTCATCGATCTCGGCCGCAGGTCGCGGTTGTTCACCGGCGGGGCCCGAGACGCCGTGTTGCTCGGAGATCGATGGTGTATGTGGCCCGGGTGCGATCTTCGCTCCGGGCGCTGCCAAACCGATCACAGCACCCCCTGGGTCGCTGACGGACCGACACGGCCCGACAACGGCGGCCCCGCCTGCGGGCGCCACAACCGATGGAAACAACGCGGCTACCGAACCTGGCGCGATTCTGACGGCCACTGGCACACCTGCCGACCCGACGGAACCGAGATCGGCTGCCTCACCGCAGACCCTGACGCTCCCGGCCCCGACACGTCTCCGCCCGACGAGCAACCGAGCGTTCCGGCGACTCGAACGATCGCGTTGTGCGAGGGAGTCAGTGCTGGTGTACTCGTCTCGTGACCACAGCGCTATCGCTCAAGCATTTGTTGCTGGATTTCGGCGGTCCAGTCTTGCTGACTCCGTTCGAGCTCATCGGTAAGGCCGAGGAGACATTGGGCCACCTGTCGTGGCGCGGGCCGTTCGATACGAGCAGCGATCCCGAGTACATGCGCTGGCAGGCCGGTGAGATCACCGAACGCGAGTACTGGTCGGTGCGCGGCGCGCCGTACGGTCTCGACCTACGTAGATTGATGCGACACTTCTACGATCCGCCGGGCGACTACCTGGTGCGGCCGGAGATGGCCGAACTGATCGAGCGTCATCGAGCTGCAGGTCGCGTTGTCGGAGTCCTCACCAACGACATGCACGCGTTTCATGGCCCGGAGTGGATGGACGGAATCTCGGTGATCGGTCAATTCGACTTCATCGTCGACGGTTCGATCACTGGATACCTCAAGCCCGATCCGCGAGCCTTTCGGTTGGCGCTCGACGCGTTCGGCGGCCCGGATCCCGGCGACGTGGTCTTCGTCGACGATCAGCAGGGCAACCTGCGCGGCGCCGCGAGGCTTGGGATCTCTACGGTGTTCTTCGACCCGACCGATCCGGCAAGTTCGTTCGAGCGGATCGAAGCGGCTCTGGTCTGATCACGCAGGGTTGAAGATCAACTCCACGGTCCGCTCGTCGTTGCCGCGAACGACGGTCAATGTCAGCGTCTCGCCGGCAGCGGCCAATGCGTCGTGCAGTGTTTCGATCGACACGAGGGGCGTGCCACCGACGGCCACCAGCAAGTCGCCCTCGGCGATGCCGGCGCTGGCCGCTGGGCCTTCTGGCTCGACACCGCGAACCAGCAAACCATCGCGCGGTGGCAGGCCGACCGAGGCACGAAGCTTGGCGGCGACCTCCGGCGTTGCCAGGGCGACCCCCAGGCGAGGACGAACCACCGATTTGCCCGCGGCGAGGTCATCGATGGTCGACCGCAGTGCCGCGTCGATGGGACGGGCGACGTAGAACCCGCGGCCGGTGCGGTGGGTGTTCAATCCAACGACGCGACCGTCGGCATCCGCTACTGGTCCGCCCGATGAACCGCGGACGAGCGGCGCAGTGTGTTCGACTCCTCCATGCACCTCGCGGCCCCGGGGGCCGTGGAAGGCAACGTCGACCGAGGAAACCATCCCGAACGAGATCCTGACTCGGTGGCCGCCTCGGCTGAGGGCGAAGACGACATCGCCAGCCTGCGGAGGATGCTCGGCCCATGTGGCCGGGGTGACGGCGCCGGTATCGACCTCGAGTACCACGAGATCGCCATCCTCGTCGGATCCGGTGACCGAGCCCTGTTCGGAGCGACCATCGGCAAAGGTCACCAGCGTGGTTCGATCGCGGAGGTTGTGGACGTTGGTCAGCACCTTGCCTTCAGCGATCACGATGCCGCTGCCGCGACCGTCTTGACCGATGGTCACGACAGATCCACCGAGCCCGGCGAGTATGGAGCGGGCGTTGGAGGCGAGTTCATCGATCATTGGCATGTTACTTGCTCCTGACTAGTTACTACTGATAAAGTAGTAACCTATCACCGCATCGACGAACCTCGCACATGCCCTCGATGTGATGGGCGACCGCTGGACGTTGCAGGTGATCGCTGCTCTGCTCGACGGGCCCAGGCGATTCGGCGAGTTGGCCCAGGCGCTCGACGGCATCGCGCCGAATGTGCTCACGTCACGGCTTCGTGAGCTTGAGCGCCAGGGGCTCGTCGTCACGACTCCCTATAGCCAGCGTCCACTGCGACTGGCATACGCGCTGACTGACACCGGCCATGAGTTGCGTGATGCGATCGCTCTCCTGTCGGCATGGAGTGCTCGCCAGACCGGCGCCACCGAAGGCCCCGTGCACGACTCGTGCGGCACCGCGCTCGAGACTCGCCTCTACTGCCCAACCTGCGAGCAACCCGCCGACGAGATCCGGAGAGGGCTCTTGGGCTGGATCTGACGATCCAGCCGGCGCGCTAGACGGTCGACATCACTTCCCAACTCACGCACCAGATCTTCGTTTCGCGTCGCCATCGGTGCATGATCGCAGGCGGGATCAAGCACCCAACAGTTGGGCGCGCAGGTCGCGCTTGACGAACTTGCCGTTGGCGTTGCGCGGCAGTTGCTCGCCGAGGAACCAGACCTTCGACGGGATCTTGTATTTGGCGATCCGCTCTGCAAGGAATTGCTGCAACTCTTCTTTGGTCAGTGCTGCGCCGGGATGCAGCACCAGGGCGGCTCCGACCTGCTCTCCCAAGCGCTCGTCGGGAACGCCGAACACCGCGGCCTCGGCGACCGCGTCGTGTTGGTAGATGGCGGCTTCGACCTCACTGCAATACACGTTCTCGCCGCCGCGAAGGACCATGTCCTTGGCGCGGTCGACGATGAACACGAAGCCGTCGTCGTCGATGCGGGCGATGTCGCCGGTGTTGAACCAGCCATCGCGAATGGCCTCGGCCGTCGCCTCTGGCTGATTGAGGTA
>JANOJI010000245.1:0-29899 GCA_031408175.1 Ilumatobacteraceae bacterium | reverse complement strand
CACACCAACGAGTTGGCCAAGATGCCCGAGAAGAACGCATCGGGGATTGCCAGATCCGTTTTCGCCGTGGCGATGTCGAGCGCTCGCAAACCGATCGAACCGTCACCCGCCTCGAGTCGGCGAGACAGCACGACGAGCATCGCCGTGGCCACCGCTCCCACCGCGTTGCCGACGTACACGATGCCCCAGTTGCGCAACAGGCGCACGAGCCGCACCCGCCTGCTGGCGAACGCCATGATCACCAGAGTGTTCCCGGTGAACAGTTCTGCGCCCCCGACGACGACGAGCACCAGACCGAGCGAGAAGACCACACCACCGACCAGTCGCGAGACTCCCGGTGACGTTCCAGCGCCCGCTGTCACCACCGTGGAGAACAGTGCGCCGAGTGAGATGAATGCTCCGGCCAACATCGCCAGTACGAACAGGCGGTTCGTCTCCATCTCGGTCTTGACGACACCCATCTCCTCGGCCTTGCGGGCCATCGAGGCGGGAACCAACGCGTCGAGCGTCGGCACTGGTTGGGAGAGAGGCTGATCCACGATCCCATGATGCACTTCAACGTCAGAGGGAGCCAGGGACCTCAGTCACCATTGATCTGACGCGTGCGACGGTGGGCTTTGTTCGCGGCATCGACCGCCAGCATCAGCGGCGCCGATGCGAGCGCGACCAGCCAGCCGACGAGCGGAGGGTTGGCGTGGCCGAGTTGCCTGGCGATCGGTGGCACGAACAGCACGACGAACGCGAAGACCAGTTCCACGCATGCCGCTGGGATCAGCAGTCGATTCGTCGTCCAGCCAACGGCTCCCGGCCAGCGGGTCGTGCTGCGGCAGGGCGAACGCATTGGCCTTCTGGCCGATGACGACCGTCATGAACGCCGCCCCTGACGCTGCGGCAACGGGTGGCCAGTCGGGAACGACTCGCCCGGCCACCACCCCGCTGCCATCAACGACGCGAGGAACGCGACCATCGTCGCGCCGGCGATCGTCGGGCCGAGCACACCGAAGGACCTTCTGGCCACCGTTCGGTTCAGGAGCCGACCGGAGACCGGCGGGCCGGCCAGGAGACCTTTCGCAGGTGGCTCGGCACCGAGAGCAACAGCCGAGAGCGTGTCGGTACCGATGTCGAGAGCCAGGATCTGCATGACGCCGAGCGCAAGGGGAAAGCGGCCACCCGACAACGCCCAGATGACAAACGGCGTCAACTCGGCGACGTTGTCGGTGAGGTGATACGTGAGGAATCGGCGCATGTTGACGAACGTCGCCCGGCCCTGCCGGATCGCCGCCACGATCGACCCGAAATGATCGTCGAGCAGCACCAGGTCGGCGGCCTCGCGGGCGAAGCATCAACGCGAAAAAGTGCACCAACTGCTTGGCAAATCGGCGCGCGCCGGATGGAAGTTTCGGCGGAGGGAGTCGATTGGGCCCATCGCGGGCGCGCCGGGCCGCAGCTTCGTCGAGGGATAGGCCGGCCGAAGCGAGCCGGTTGGAATCCGACACGCCATGATGGTCGACTCGATCGGGCGGTCAAACCAGGGTCCGACGTCCCGAAATCGCCAATTGTCCCGAGCCGACGAGGGCCGGAGGACCCTAGGCATTCGACGCCGTACGCCTCATTGTGGAGTAGAGCCGATCGAACTGGAGCTGCGCTCGGCTGATCTAGGACCATGCGAATCAAACGAAACAGGTGACCGAAAAATGGAAACTCCCGATCTGATCGATGTGCTCGTCGTCGACGGACACATCATGGTCGCCAAGGGACTGGCGATGCTGCTCGGCTCCGACCTCACGATCAAGGTCGTCGGCACGGCGTCAACGATCCCTGAGGCCGTGGAACGATGTCGAGACGTATTCCCGGATGTCGTCGTGATCGACGTCGATTCCTCCGAGGGAGGCGGGATGGCCGCGATCTCGGCTATCCGCGCCAGCGCTCCGAGCACCAAGATCCTCGTGGTCGGCGGATCAGGTGGCGACGACGCGCTTGCGGTGGCCGTTGACGCCGACTGTGACGGATACATCAACAAGTCGGCCGACGTCGAGGAGTTGATCGTTGCGATCCATTCCGCCGTTGCCGGCCGCGCCCACTTCTCACCCGTCGCGCTGGCCCGCCTGCTGCACGAACGCCGACTGAGGTCGGGGGGCTGTCAAGCGGTGTCGGAACGGGAGCGAGAGGTGCTGCAGCTCCTCGCCGACGGCAGCACGGTCGCCGAGATCGCCAGCCGTCTCGATCTGTCGACGCACACCGTTCGCAACCATCTTCGGCGAGCGATGAAGCATCTCGGGGTGCACAACCGGCTCGACGCGGTGGTCACTGCCGTACGTGCGGGCATCTTGTCGGTCGACGATGCGAACCCGCTGAAGGCCATGAGCGGCTGAGCATCCCAAATCATCGCTCCTCTGCCGGGTAGGTGCGGAGGATGTCGACGACCTCAGCGGAACTGACGGCGTCGAACGTTCGATACCAGGTGCCGACCGACCAGAACGGGTCGGGTTGCTCCAGGCAGATCACCATGTCCGCGTCGGCTCGCAACTCTGCAACCACGTCGGGTGGAGCCACGGGAATGGCGACGGCCACGGTGGTGGCGCCGCACACCCTGGCCACCTGAATCGCGGCGCGCATCGTTGCACCCGTCGCGATGCCGTCGTCAACGATCACGGCAACGCGACCAGCCAACGGCTCACGCGGCCGAACGGTCCGGAAGATCCCAACCCGTCGTTCAAGCTCGCTGCGCTCACGGGACTCGACCGCGCGGAGTTCATGCTCACCGACACGCGTGTATCGAATGACACCATGGTTCAACACGAGCGCGCCGTCTTCGCCGACTGCTCCCATCGCCAGTTCGGGTTGATCGGGCACACCGAGCTTGCGGACGACAATCACATCGAGTGACGCCGCGAGCGCACGAGCGACGGCCGCGGCGACTGGCACTCCCCCACGCGGCAACCCCAGCACGACCGGATCGACCAACTCGGCCGTGGCCACTTCCAGCCCCAGGCGCAGCCCGGCAGTTCGGCGATCCGCAAAGAGGTGACGGTTCACGATGTGTCCTCTCGACACCACCATCCTCGCGGCTGTCACGGATCACCACCAGAGGCATCTGACCGCCAAAGGAACTGCAGCTCGCAGGCGGCGAGGTCAGCGCGCATGTCGTCGCCCTCGACGGCGTTCAGGAACCGGATGTCGTCCAGTCGATCAGCGAGTTGTCGGCGATGGTCATGCTGTTCATCGGGTGTCAGCCAGTCACGAGGTCGGCGTAGATCATCCAGCGGTTGTTGTCACCATCGCACGTCTGCAGCAGCAGTCGAGCAGCACCATTGCCGCCGCGGTCGGGGCGGATGATCGAGTCGAGCGTGGCCGGACCCGTGGCATTTCCGGCAGCATCGATCACCCTGTCGTTTCGGATGCCCACGTAGATGCGCCCGACGACTCGATACGACGCTGCGTACGTCCCGTCGGCGAGGGTGATGATCGCGCCGTCGGCGAGATCGGGAACGTCTGCAAACGCGCCGCCGTGAGAAGTACGGTGCCCGGCAATCCACAGAACACCGGGGCCGCCGGGGTGGTCAGCGAGCACTCGCCGAATCGCCTCATCGGTGATCTGGGTTACCGCGCCGGAGTTGAGCATCTTCTGACCGCCCGCATACACGGGGCACGAGTAGGAGATGTCTGGAATCGTGATCGTCATCACGGCGCCGCTGAGATTTGCCCTGCAGCTCGACCGGTTCACGGGTGCTGACGCGACCGGACCGGTCACGACGGGAACGGCGGCAGGTGCCTGGACCACGGACGCATCGACAACTGCGCCGGGCTGATCCAGGCGCTCAGCTGGCGCCAGCGAAGCGCCCGAGAACGGTCCCACGACGCTCGCCGATTGAAGCTCGAGCCTGCGGGTATCGGCAGCGACGCGACCGGTTGGCCACATCGCGGCGATCGAGGTCATCGAGGTCATCGCGATTGCAGCCACCGCGATGAGCGTGACGGCCCGGAACCGCGCCCGGTCCGTGCGAGGCGAGACGAGAGCTGACACCTGTCGAACTTCCCTTTCCGGAACCGCGACACGACGGGCTGTCGATGACTGCGATTCCAAGGGGTGGGTTCGCCGTAGCTTCCCGCTGGACAAGCGACCAATTCAGTCCGGTGGATCAACGCTTCCCTCTCGCCAATCAAGCTATTGACAAGGAACCAACCAGCGCGGAATTGGAGGGCCGAATGAGCCAATCGGACCACTCCAAAGATCTGCTCAAGTTCCCGGGAATGAAGCCGATAAGGGGCGCCCGGAGCGCATGTGGATGTCTGACGCCATGACTGCGCGGGTATATGGCGTATAGGGCAACCGGGAATCTCCCTTGTTCTTCCGTATCGATAGACCCCATACCAACAGGACCTCGACCGACGGACCAAAGATAGGAGGAGCAGCATCATCATGACACGACAAATTCACCACCGTTCCACGGGTTCCCGCCTTCGGGTTGCATGCCGACTTGCCGTCCCGGTCATCGCCCTCAGCGCAGCAGCGTTGATCACCACGAGCCTCCCGGCCAACGCAGCAATCGTGCCGACGGTCGGCTTGGCAACTGCCGCGAACTATTCGGTACTGGCCGGGCAGACAATCACCAACACCGGTCCGAGCGTCCTCGACAAGAGTGCTGGCCTGGCACCCGGAAGCGCTGTCGTCGGATTCCCGCCGGGCACCGTGACGGCCCCAGGCACCATCGAGGTGGCAAACGCGGTCAGCCTGCAAGCGCAGAGCGACCTCACCGCTGCCTACCTCGATGCCGCCAGTCGTCCGGTCGAGTTCACCCAGACCAACCCGGATCTGGTCGGTCTCACCCTGGTACCTGGCGTCTATTCGGCTACAGCCAAAGCGGCGCTGAGTTTGAGCGGACAATTGACGCTCGACGGCCAGAACAATCCCCTGGCCGTGTTCATCTTCCAAACGGACTCGACATTGATCACTGGATCGGGCAGTCAGATCCTGCTTATCAACGGCGCATCGGAATGCAACGTGTTCTGGCAGGTCGGTAGTTCTGCCACGCTGGGAACAGGCTCGAGCTTTGTCGGCAACATCTTGGCGCTCACCTCGATCGCTGCTCAGACCGGAGCGAACATCCAGGGACGAACCCTGGCTCGCAATGGTGAGGTCACGCTGGACACCAACGTCTTCACCTCCACGGCTTGCGCCCTCGGGCCGGCACCGGCCACAACCACCACCACCATCCCGGCGATTGCCCCCACGATCGCGACAGTTCCAACGTTTGCAGTCACCGACATCACCCTGCCACGAACAGGCCGCAGCAATGTCGGCCCCACGACAGCCATTGGCAGCGCAGTACTCGCCTCAGGTGCGATTGCATTGATGCTCGCCCGGCGTCGCCGCCCGGTCGTCTGACCCAACTGCATCTCGATTGATTTCCGGCGCCGGCCCCGGCGCCGGAACCTTCGCGAATACAGTTGAGCCCGCATGTCATTCAACGGCGAGATCGTCGTCTCCCCAATTCAACCAACGGGCAAGCGGTGGACCGTGAAGCAGTCATTCGCGTACAGACGTACTGATCACACAGGTGCGTTTGACGACTCGAGCCCCTATGCGGGGCGCCAGTCATCAAACGCCGTGGACCACGACAGGTGGCACCGAGTCGCAACATGGAGGTGAGGATTGAGCTGAATTGTGCCCCCCTTATCTCACCTTGCTGCCGAACCCTCTCGGCCTGACATCGCCGCGACGTGACCGGCGCTGTATCAAACTAGGTGAGACGACAATCTCTTTGCCCGGAGGTCAGTGATGTGAGCACAGAACCAGCTTGGCCAGCCGACATCCCGATCACCGGGTCGCCACCGCGGAAGTTGACCGGTCTGCTGCGCTGGTTCTGGGTTTCGGCGAACCGCAGCGCCGGTCCGCCGCAGCCGGGAATCTTTCAACACACGCGTGCAGCCGGCGATCCACAACGCGTCGGCATCTGCTGCTCTGGTGGCGGTCTGCGTTCCGCCGCGTTCTCGTTCGGAGCCTTGGACGAGCTGTGGCACAAGGGCATCATCCAAGAAGCCGACTACTTGGCCGGAGTGTCGGGCGGGTCGTATGCGGTGACCGCGGCGACCATCGTGCGGGCACAATCGCCCGACGAGACGTGGACCAGGGACCAGCCCGGCCCATATGGGCTCGGGTCGCCCGAGCTCGACTACCTCCGCAACCGCACCAACTACCTGGCACCCGGGATAATGGGGCGTTGGAACATGTTCCTTCGGCTCCTGCTCGGGACTCTCCTGAACCTCGGTGTGATCCTGGGATTGCTGTTCGTAGTCGGGCGCCTCGGCGGGCGCCTCTACCGATCGTTGCTGCCTGAGCTCGGCAGTTGCGCCGGCCGTCAGTGCGACGGAGAGCTGACCTTCCACGGATGGAGTGGCGTGTTGATCGTCGTGCTGCTGGCGATGGGCCTGCTCGCCGGTCTGGTCGACCTGCTGTTCAGGCCGGCGGCCGACTGGTGGTGGCGGAGGTTGGTCCGATGGTGCGGCACGTTCGTCTTCCTCGCGATCATCTCGGCATTCGTCCTTCGCGCTATTCCACAGGTGATCTGGTGGGCACGGACGAGCCGGTTCGGCTACTCGGAACAGGCCACGCAGTTTGGACGCGGGGCTGGTTCCGTGGCTGCGGCCGCGGGATCGCTGGCGCTCTCACTCGGTCACCTCGTGCTTCGCTCGGGTTCCGGTGGCAAGGGGAGCTTGCCGAAGCGTCTCGCCAAAGTGCCGCGTGGCGTCCGCCTCGTGCTGCAGAAGTTGGCAATCAGTGTCGTAGTGCCACTGTCGCTGCTCGTGTTCTTCCTGATCGCGATCGATTCTGGTACTCGACGGTGGACGACGACGGCCACGTGGTGGTGGGTCGCTGTGCTCACTGTCGTGCTGGCAGTCTTCGCTATCGGCAATCCAATTGCCTGGTCGGCTCAGCCGTTCTACAAGCGACGACTGCGTTCGGTCTTCGCGCTCAGGAGAGAGACACACGACGGCGACGTGACCGTCGGTCCGGTTCCTACCGACGAGGAACCCGCTTTGTCGGAGCTGCGGCCTACGAACTGGCCGCAGCTGTTGATCTGCGCCGCCGCCAACGTGTCCGATCTCGGCTACACACCGCCAGGCCTCGGTGTGACGAGCTTCGTCTTCTCGCCAGATCGCGTCGGTGGACCGTTGGTCGGTTCGATCCCGACGAAGCAGTACGAGCAACGCCTGGCGCGCATCAGGTTTTTCCAGAAGGCGTGGAACAAGATCAACACCAAGGCTCCGTCGACTGGGCGATTGCGCGACATCAGCCCGCTTTCAGCCGTCTCGATCTCGGGTGCGGCGGTGTCGCCGTCGATGGGACGGATGAACCAGCCCTCGTATCGCATGCTGATTGCGATGTTGAACCTTCGACTCGGCGTCTGGCTGGCCAACCCTCGTCTCGTCGGCGCGCTGCAAGGGGTCGGTGCCACCGAACCGACATACCAACCACTCGTGCGGCCGACGTATCTGTTGCGCGAGCTTCTCGGTCAGAACAACCTGCGCAGGAAGTTCGTGTATGTGTCGGATGGTGGCCACTACGAGAACCTCGGTCTCGTCGAATTGTTGCGTCGTGGATGCACCACGATCTACGCGATCGACGCCTCGGGCGATACGCCGGGCAGCATCCGCACCTTGGGTCAGGCGGTTGCTCTGGCGCGGAGCGAACTCGGTGTCGAGTTCGTCGACATCGATCCGTCGATGTTTGCCGTGAAGGACGCCGACGAGCCAGGCATCGTCGTTTCCGACCACGCCATCATGAGGTACACCTTCCCGGTCGACGGCGGCACTGGGACACTGATCTATATCAAGAAGGCGCTGATGAAGGATCCGGCGACTCCAGCCGACCTGATCACCTATCAGCAGGCTCGACCGGTCTTCCCATACGACTCAACGGGAGACCAGTTCTACGACGTCGAGCAGTTCGAGGCGTATCGGGCGCTCGGGGCGTCGGTCGCCCGCCGAGCACTCGCCGCGTTACCTGCTGAGGCTCGATCATCGCTCGGGAATTGAGACTCGGTAACGTCGCCCTATCCACGACATCCAGGCACGACCGGGCCACCTCGGGTGGCACTCCTCTGTTCCACCGAACGGTTTCGCGAATCGAGCGGTGACCCAGACGACGAACAGCAACCCGCTCGGCCTCGAAACGCCGCCGGCCGCCGACATCGAAACCACCCCGGAGCACTACAACCTCATCGGTGGCGATCCGGTATGTGCCGGGTGGACTCGGTCGTACGACGACCCGAATGTTGTGCGGCTGCGCGACAAGCTCAACCGCCACAACGGGATCAAGGGCCTCGAAATAGTGGATCCCACCGACGTCGAGCGGGCTGCGCAGCTCTTCCACCGCGATGGTTTCGTGGTCGTTCGCGATCTGCTCGGTCCCGAGCAGTTGGCTCGCATGCGTCGGGCAACCGAGCGCACCCTCGACGAGATGTTGGCGGTCGATCCCACGTGCGCTGCCGGCGGCGGCGCGGGCGGATTGCCTCATCGGTATTCGTTCGGTAGCAGCTCTGCGTCGCGGCACATGCTGCATGTCGACGAGTGGGTCGAACTGGTCGACATGCCGACCACGACACCGATCTTGAAGGCCATCTTCGGCTCGCCCAACTACATCCTGATCGGAGCGGGCGGCGACGTTGCCATGCCCGGCGCGATCGAGTATCAGGGTCTGCATTCCGACAACGTGTGGTCAGAGCCGCACGACCCGTCCGGCCGGGTCTCCACGAGAGAGTTGCCGGTGCCGGCCGTCACGATCAACTTTCCAATGGTTGATCTCACGCCTGAGAATGGCCCGACCAGGCAGATTCCTGGTACGCAGAACTCGCGCAGCGCCATCCCGAGCCTCGTCGACGAGCCTGAGTGGATGAAGCTCAGCACCGTCTGCCCAGCGCCGGCAGGCTCTGGCATCTTCCGCGACCTACGTGCGTGGCACGGCGGCACGCCGAACCTCTCGCGAGACGTGCGCGCGGCGCCCAACGTCGAGTACTTCGCGCCGTGGTTCCGCAGCGAAGCCGTCATCCGCTCAATGCCATACGAGCAGTGGAAGCAGCTCTCGCCCCACGGGCAGCGCATTGCGCGATATGTCGCAGTGGGCAAAGGCGAGACGGTGATCGGCGCCGGGTACATCCACCCGAGAGCCAAGATGCGCGAAGCATTCAGGCAAGAGCAGCTGCGCGAACTCGGTCCCGAGGGCGCCGAAGAGTACCTTCGACGTCTGTAGAACGCTCGCCCTGAATCGTCAGCGCCCGGTGCGCGACTGAGCCATTGCGCGTCAGTGTCAGCTCCCAGAACGACCGTCGTTCTGTGAGCTGACACAGATCACGATGCGGGCGATCTTCAACAACGCCCGCCGCGGTAGAGGCGCGAGTCCTGCCTAGATGAGGCGGACTTTTTGGGCTTCCTCGCCCTTCTTGCCGGGCGCGACTTCGAACTCGACCGTGTCACCCTCGTTGAGCGACTTGTAGCCACTGCCTTCGATGTTGGAGAAGTGGACGAACACGTCGCTGCCACCTTCTCGAGAGATGAAGCCGAAACCCTTTTCGGCATTGAAAAACTTTACGGTGCCTGTGGCCATTGCCTTTTCCTTCAACAAGTGAGCCGCCGTCGACGGCTGACGCTTGACGTTATCCCGTCGACACGCTCTTCTCCTCGTTGGGCGCGCCTTGCGCCGGAAAGAAAGCCAACCGCCGTGGGCACCGGACTCTCAAAAATCGACGACTTCGGCAAGGTTTTCCGCAGTAGTGCCGAAAATCCCCTTCAAGGCGAGCACTTCGACGTGAGCAATCGCTCAATTGCGGGTACGTTCTGACCGATACACAAACTGTGACCTCGCCGGAGGCTGCACCCTGTGACGCGATCTTGGAGAGCTTCATGAGCAGAATCACCTACGACGAGGCCATGAGCAGCAGCGATGCCTTGATCTGGCACATCGAGCAGGACCCTCTGCTGCGATCGACGGTCATGAGCGTGTGGTTCCTGGAGCAACCGCCGTCGCCCGAGCGCATGCGTGCAACGGTGCAGCGCCTGGTGGCTCAACTGCCACGGTTGCGTCAACGCGTCGTCGACGGTCGGCCCAGGCCGACGTGGGCCGAGGTCGACGAGCTCGACATCGCCGACCACTACCGGTACGAAGACCTGGGTGGGAATGCCGTCCATGGCGATGTCCTCGCGGTGGCCCAGCAGTGGGTTCGCGAGCCATTCGATCGGTCTCGGCCGCTGTGGCAGTTGGGTATCTTTTCTGGACTCGCCGATGGTCGCGGAGCACTCGTCCTGAAAGTGCATCACGCCATCGCCGATGGCGTAGGACTGATGCTGATGCTGGCGGCGCTCGCCGATCTGGAACCCAATCCGACGCACAGGCTGGCTCTCGCCGACGTCGTCTCGCCGCCCGCGCCCTATACCCGGTCGCCGCGTCAGTTTGCCGGGATTGCCCGTCATCCGATCGCATCAATACGGTCTGCCGTGCGTAGCGCCGTGTCGATCGCCCGGCTGGTGATGCCGAACCGAAGGCCTCTGAGCGAACTGATGGCAGGCCGCTCGAGCCGACTGTGCCTCGACGTGAAGACCGTCCCGTTCGACACGCTGCGCTGTGCCGCCAAACAGGCCGGTGGCAGCCTCAACGATGCCTTCATCAGCCTCGTGCTCGATACTGTCGACCGCTACCACCAGCGCTACGGAGCTGACTGTGATCGAGTGCGCATACACATGCCGATCAACATTCGCGACGCGGCAACTGCCGACTGCTCCGGCAATCAGTTCGTGCCGGCGCGAATCGTGATGAACGTTGGGGACGACGACGTCGAAGGGCGGCTACGCCGAGTCAGCAAGCATCTGGCAGCTGTACGCCAGGAGCCGGCGCTGCGGTGGGTCAACACTGTGTCTGCGGCAATTCAGCGTCTCGGCGTGCCGATCTCGCGACGCATCATCGGCGGGATGATGAAGGGCGTCGATGTGCTGGCCTCGAACGTCGCGGGTCCGCCGTGCCCGTTGTACCTCGCCGGCGAACTCGTCGAGGAGTTCTACGCGTTCGGTCCGCCGGCAGGTGCGGCGATGAACATCACGCTGTTCAGCTACGACAGCACGGTGCACCTCGGTGTCACCAGCGTCGCCGCCGCGGTCGACTCCCGGCGACACCTCATGGCCTGCCTCGACGAAGCGATCGCCGAGATGGAGCAACTTGCCTCGAGCTGGAACGAGCCCCAGCCAGCCCCGATTGCAGCGCCAGTCCTACTCGGACTGGCCTGCTGACAGCGCGGCAACGCGAGCAGCGTCACAACTCCGAGAGCGCTGCCTTCAGCATCGGCAACTCCATCGCCCGAGCCATGATCTCATTCATGCCGCCAATCACCCCGGTGAGGTTGGCGAGCACCACATGCTCGAGCCCCGCCAACGCATAGGCCTCGAACTGTTGGGCCAGTTCCTGACTGTTGCCGATGAACAGAACCTGTTGCACCATCTCGAATGGGATCGTCGGGGCGATGTCGCGAAGGTCGTTGGCGTCGAGATCATGGATGATGACGTCGATGAAACCACGTGAATCGTTCCCGAGGGGATGCGTGAGACCGTGGGCTTCCCACAACGAGCCGGCGGCGAACAGGCCGAACAGCTTGCCAAGCGGCTCCGCCTCGAACATCTCGGCAGCGCGCTGCACGCTCTCGGCAAAGATCACGAACGGTAGAAGCGACGCGATCGGCCTCGGCCGACCCGCCGCGCTCGCATGCCCGGCGATCACCTCCAGCTTGTCACCGTACTCCGACGGCGACATCGACCACGCCGGAATCCAACCATCGCCGTACTGTCCGGTCAGTCGCAGCATGCGCGGCGCGTGCCCGGCTACCCACACCGCGGGACGGCCCCTCCCCTCGGCCTCCAACGGCAGGCCCATGCGACCGATGCCCGACGGCATCTCGCCCTTGTCGAGCAATGAGCGCAACTCGACCAACACCTCCTCGAGGATCGACACAGGGCGCTCGAAGGGATAGCCGAACGGCACCAGGCTCTCTGCCTCGCCGGAGCCGATACCGAGGATGAACCCACCGGGGATCAGGTCATTCAACGTCAAGGCCGTGCGAGCGAGGTCGGCGGCGCCGCGCCGAGTGGCGTCAGTGACAGAAATGCCGTACGGCAGATTGGTCATGGTGCCCACGCGCGCTCCGTAACAGAACGGGTCGTAGAAGGCGTCAGGGTCGGCGGCGAGGTCCGACAGAGGTATGTCCTGCCACAACCCCGGGTGGAACACACCGAGGATGTGGTCAGGTGCCCAGTATGAGTCGAAGCCGACGTGCTCGTAGGCGGGAAGCAACTGCTCGGTGGTACCGAACGGGAACATGGCCGGAAGGGTGATGCCAACGCGCACAGGATGTCCTTTCGCTGTGGCAGATGACCGTACACGCGCGTACTGTGCGTCATTGAACCGGCTGAGTCGATCCGAGCTGATTCAAAGGGAGCTTCATGCAGGATGTCGATGCCATGCCGCGGCTCTTGGCCGCGTACCTGTCGCGCACCGACGGTGCACGGTCTGCGTCGGTCGTCGCCTACGAGGCGATGATCGGTGGCTACAGCAGATCGATGGCCCGCGCCGAGGTGGAATGGTCAGATGGCAGTCGCGAAACCTTCGTGCTGCGGGGCGACCCGCCGTCTGGTAAAGCCATGATGGAGACCGATCGGGACATCGAATGGGCGTTACTTCGGGCACTGGGTGATGCCCAGTCAATTGCCACGCCGGCGGCCCGCTACTACGACGCCACAGGCGAGCAACTCGGCACCAAGTGCATCGTGCTCGACTTCGTCGACGGACGATCGCTACAGGCGCACCTCAACGAGGCCACTCCCGAGGCGGCCTATGACGCTCACCGCGACAACCTCGTCGACACGATGGCCGCTGTCCATTCGATCGACATCGATACGTTGCCGGTATCGCTGCCCCGCCCGGATGGCTGGGACTCCTACATCGGCTCTCTGATCGATCGCTTCCGCCAGGCGGATAGCGGGCACGTCGAGTCCATGCCATTCCTACGATACGTGGCGGCGTGGCTCGATGCCCATCGACCGCCACCGCTACCACTGTGCCTGGTGCACAGCGACTTCCAACCGGCCAACATCATGGTCGACGGATCCGGACAGCACTTGTTGGTCGACTGGGAACTGGCTCACATCGGAGACCCACGTGAAGACATCGGTTACTACAACGTCTACTCCTCGGCCTTGGGGCCCAACCTGTTGATGGCCGACCCGGAGGGCTTTCTGGCCAGGTACCGCGATCAGACTGGCCTGACCGACGAGACGATCAACATGGCCACACTTGTCTACTTCTCGTCTCTGGCGGCCATCACCGTGTACAGCCAGATCCTGCGCGGCGCGGCCGCGATGTACCAGGGACTGAACGCAGGACTCATGACCACATACACCATCAACGCCCTCACGATCGGCCATCACAACGTTCTGTCCGGATGCACCCCACCGAGCGCGGCGGCCACCTGATGCTGTCCCGACCGACGACCGACCAGATCATCCTCGACTGTCGAAGCGAGTTGTTGAACACCATCGACCCGGCTGTCGACGCGCCACAGGTGAAGGTCGCGGTTCAGATGATGGAGAACGTGCTGCGAAACTGTGCAGAGCGGGCGGCCCACGAAATCGCCTGGATGCACGAGGAGATCGAGGCCATGGTTGCATTCGCACGAACCGTCGCCGACTCGCCAGCGTCGACCGCCGCAGTTGTCGCCGCGTTGGCCGCCCATGACACCGACCGCACAAGCAGCCTGCATCTCGCCGATGTCACCGCCAACTACGACCTCGCCGGCGAATGCTTGTCGGCAGCCCTCGAAGCAGCGATGGCAGCCGGCGACGACGAACTGCATCGCGCCGGCCGATCTATCCTCGATGACCGACTTGCCCACGAGAACCAGATCATGGGTGACTGGGGTTTCGTGGGCAGGGCGTAGCGGCTGCACATCGGTCGAAATGACCTCATGATCCGCGGCGCCGCCGCGTATCGTTCGATCGTGCCCTCGCTGTCAACGCTCCCCGTCTTCATGGCTGCGTCGATCATCCTGCTGCTGATCCCCGGCCCCGCGGTTCTCTTCATCGTCGCGCGCAGCGGCACCCAAGGAACACGAGCAGGCTTGGTGTCTGTGCTTGGTGTCCACACCGCTTCCATCGTGCATGTGCTTGCCGCCGTAGCCGGCCTGTCGGCAGTCGTCGTGGCATCGTCGATCGCATTCACTGCGGTCAAAGTCCTGGGCGGCTTCTATCTCATCTACCTGGGTGTGAAGTCCCTGCGAGCGGCACGATACGCATCCGCCGCGGCCACACCGACTGTGCGACCAGAGAAGCGATTGTTCGCCGAAGCGTTCGTGATCAGCCTGCTGAACCCGAAAGTCGCCATCTTCTTCCTGGCATTTCTGCCGCAGTTCGTCGAACGGGGGCACGGCGCGATCTGGTCGCAAACCATGATCCTTGGCATGGTGTACATCATGCTCGGGCTGTGCTCCGACAGCATGTACGCGGTGATCGGAGCACGACTCGGAACCCGGTTCGGCGGCCACGCCGCGCGCCTTCGGTCGACTCGCTACGCAGAGGGCGGGATCCTTGTGGGTCTCGGCGTGCTCACTCTCGCCATCCCGCATCGGCGGTCGACGCGGTGAAGATGGAACTGCCGGCACCCTACGTGGCGCGGCCATACCGGGGACCTGATGATCACGCGGTGATGACATCGATCCTGGCTGAGTACCGCCAACATGCCGGCTACTCGGAGTACCCGACCTCTGAGCAGCTGGACGTCACGTACGCAAACCTCACCAATTGCGAAACGGCCACAGACATCGTGCTGATAGAAGCCGACGGCGGCGAGCCGGTTGGCTATGTACGCACCAGCTGGGAAGAGCACGAAGACTATTCGCGCGACTACGTCCTCTTCTCCCCCACGCGAACCGCCCACCTCGACGAGTCGTTGTTCCAGGCAATCGTCGATGGGCAAGAAGCCCACATGCGGCCGATGGCCGAAAACGTCGCCACAGCCAGGTTTCGTGCCTATGCGCCGCACCCCGGACCCGGGCAGACGCCGACGCACGAGGCGGCGTGGCTGGAATCGCTCGGTTACGGCGCGGTCCGCTTCGAGGCTGTGCTGGTACGACCCGACCTCGAGAACATCCCTGATCTGACGTTGCCCGACAACGTCGAAGTTCGATCCGTGACGCCGCAGATGCTCCGCCCGATCTTCGACACACATTGGGAGGCGTTTCGCGGTTCCTGGGACTTCCGCGAGATGAAGGAAGAAGACTTCCAGGAGTACATCGACGACCCGATGCGCGACGAGTCGCTGTGGAAGATCGCCTGGGTCGGCGACACTGTGGTCGGTCAGGTGAAGAGCTTCATCAACGCCGAGGAGAACACCGAGATGGGCTACCTGCGGGGGTACACGGAGTACATCTCAACCCATGCCGAGTGGCGTAACAAGGGCATCGCCGGGGCCTTGTTGGCGAGCAGCCTGCGAGAATTGAAGGCGCGCGGAATGACCGAGGCTGCGCTGAGCGTCGACACGGAGAACCCCGGCGGCGCCTTCCAGCTCTATACCAAGTTGGGCTTCGAGCTCCGCGCTTACGAGGCGGTCTACGCCAAGCCGTTGGCCTGAAGTTGCGACCGATATGGTCGTCGCCATGTCCACCGACCCCGCTGTCCGTCCGTTCCGCATCGACGTGCCAGACGAGGTGCTCGATGATCTCCACCACCGGCTCGCCCAGACCCGCTGGCCCGAGGTCGAGCCGGTCGACGACTGGAGCCAAGGCGCACCACTTGCCTGGATCCAGGACATGTGCCGGTACTGGGGCAGCGAGTACGAATGGCGGGCGCGCGAGGCTCGGCTGAACCGCTTCGATCAATTCGTCACCAGCATCGACGGACTCGACATTCACTTCGTCCACCAGCGCTCGCCTCACCCCGACGCCAAACCGATCGTCATCACTCATGGTTGGCCGGGATCGATCGTCGAGTTCCACAAGGTCATCGAACCCTTCACCCTCCCAACTCAACATGGCGGCCAGGCAAGCGACGCGTTCCACGTGATCTGCCCCTCCCTGCCCGGTTTCGGATTCTCGGGCAAACCGACCACGACCGGCTGGGGAGTTGAACGAATTGCCGACGCGTGGGCCGTGCTGATGGCCAGGCTCGGATATGGCAGCTACTTCGCCCAGGGAGGCGACTGGGGTTCGGCCGTCACCCGCTCGCTCGGTGCCCAAGACGCCGACCACTGCGCCGCCATCCACATCACCCTTGCCATGGGCACGCGGCCACGCGTCGAAGGCGAGCCGACCGCAGAGGAGCAACGCGCGATCAAGGGTGGCGAGTACTACCAGGCATGGGATTCCGGTTACTCCAAGCAGCAGGCCACTCGCCCCCAGACCGTCGGTTACGGTCTCGCCGATTCGCCGGCGGGCCAGGCCGCTTGGATCCTCGAGAAGTTCTGGGCGTGGACCGACTGCGACGGCCATCCCGAGAACGTCCTCGATCGCGACGAGCTCCTCGACAACTTGATGTTCTATTGGGCGACCAACAGCGCGACCAGCAGCGCCCGCATCTATTGGGAGAGTTTCGGCAAGGCTCGGCCGGTGCAGTTGACGGTACCGGTCGGCGTCACCGTGTATCCGAAGGAGATCGTGGCCCCGGTGCGCTCCTGGATGGAGGCCGACTATCCCAACATCGTCCACTGGTCCGAGCAACCCAAGGGCGGCCACTTCGCGGCATTCGAGCAGCCCGAGCTGTTCGTCGCCGACATTCGCACCTGCTTCCGTCAGTTCCGCTGAGTGTCGATCCGGTTGCGCGATTCCTCCAACTCGGCGTCGAGCTGTGCTGGCGTCACGGATCCGGCTTGCACTTCCCCACGGAGCAGACGCGCCGCGTAGCGCTGCAGAAACTCGTTCGTCGGCGTGGGCACGCCGTGCAATCGCCCGAGCATCAGGATCTCGCCGTTGAAGTAGTCGGTCTCGAGCGTCGATGCGCCTTTGACCAGGCTCTGCCATGTCGAACCACCGATGAAGGTGTCGCCGGCCGGGATGTCGAACTGCATCGTCGCAGCCCGCACCTTGTAGTGCTCGACCCGTTCGGGAGTCTGCTCCCAGCGGATACCTGAGGCTTGGTAGACGCGTCGGCCTTCCTCGATCGCCGCTGCGACGACGCCGGCTCCGCGGCCAGCGATTCCGCACGCAGCGTCGGCAATGTTGCCAAGGTTGACCAGCAATTTCGCGTACTTCTTCGTCATCACGTCGTCGTCGGCTTGCGACAACAGTTGCGGCGACGCATCGATCAATGCTGCGAGTTCTGTCGCTGTGTCGTCGACACCCGACGGGAAGCGGCCCACATCGAGAATCGCGTTCGTCGGAGCGCACAGCGCGGTGATCTCGCCGGCCTTCTCGAACTGAGCGGGGAGTTGAACGACCATGCCGTACACGCGGGCAAACCGGCGCAAGGCGAGACGCTCGTGCTCGACGCCGTTGGTGCCGCATACGACGGCAGCATCGGCATTCCAGTCGAACAGCGCGGCGTGGATCTGTGGCGTGTCCTGGGTCTTGGCGGTGATGATCACGATGTCGTCGTCAGTCGGGCTGAGCTGATCGATCGAGTTGACTACCTCGATCTCGACGACTTCGCTTCCCTTCGCAGTCCGCAACGTCAGCCCGCGCTCGCGGATGGCCGCGGCGTGCGCTGGTCGGCTCACCAGCACAACGTCGGCCCCGCCCTGGCGCAGACGGCCGCCAATCACGCTGCCGACGGCACCCGCTCCATAGACGATCACCCGCACGGCGGCATCGTACGGCCGGTGCCCGACCGTTAGCGAAACAAGTCGGCCAGGTCGTCGTCCGACGTCGCTAGCACCTTGTCGATCCACCGATGCACGTGCTGGGCGCCGCCTTCATTGCGCCGAACATCATCTCCTGCTTCACGCCGGATCCAGCACGCGCTCCGCACTCACCGATGAATGGCTCCGTGTCGAAGTTCGACTGCGGCGACAAGATCACCCAGATCAAGCCGGAGCGCTCGACCACCGGCAGCGGAGTCAAGCCATGGCACGACGTGTCGAGGTCACCGAAATCGGAGTTCTTGAACAGGCCGACGAGCTCGCCGCTGGGGGTTGTACGTCCAGACGTGATACGGGCATGTGAACCGACGGGCCGTACCGAGACCCTCCTCCGCCAGAATCGATCCACGGTGGCTGCACATGTTGACGAAGGCGCGCACCGACCCGTCGGCGCCGCGAGTCAACAGCACGGGCATTCCCGCGACATCGAGCGCCTTGTAGGCGTGCGCATCGCGCATCTCGGCCGTGAGCGCGACCACCAACGGCAGCCGACGGAAGATGAGATCGAACTCCTGCAGCCAACGCTGCGGGTCGTAGTAGTTGCGGGCTGGCACGGTGGTGATCGAGTCGGCCAGGGGCATCTGCCCGATGTGGTGGTGTTCGACGACCAGCCGGGCCATCTCGATCAGCCGCCGGCGGCTCGGCGACGCCGGACGAGTATTGACCATCTACGCATTATTGCGCGGCGAAGTGGGTAGAGGCGTACCGTTCGCGGGGGTTGCGCGGACGTGCTGAACTAGACGCTGAGACAGGAGGGGCAATGAGCGAAGGCGTCCCACTTCGATTCGGGATTCCGGAACCACCGGCTCGGCCGGGCGAGCGAGCCGATTTTTCGTATCTCGATGTGCCGGCCGCCGGAAGCGTGCGCCGTCCCGAGATCGACGCCGACACCAGCGAGATGCGCGACCTCGCCTACTCGCTGGTCCGCGTGCTCGACGACAACGGAGCAGCAGTTGGCCCATGGGTCCCCGACACCGACATTGCGGCCATCCACGAAGGCTTACGGGCAATGGTCATGACGCGCTCGTACGACGACCGGATGACAACCGCTCAGCGCCAGGGCAAGACCTCGTTCTACATGCGTTGCACAGGAGAAGAGGCGATCGCCGTCGGTCACGCGCTCGAATTGCGACCCGACGACATGTTCTTCCCCACATATCGCCAGCAGGGATGGCTCATCGCTCGACAATGGCCGCTTGTCGAGATGATGTGTCAGGTCTTTTCCAACGAGAAGGATCGGCTGCACGGCAGGCAGATGCCGATCATGTATTCAGCACGCGACGTCGGCTTCTTCTCGATCTCGGGCAACCTCGGAACCCAGTACATCCAGGCAGTCGGATGGGCGATGGCATCAGCGATCAAGGGCGACACGTGCATCGCGTCGGGTGTCGTTGGCGAAGGGACCACGGCCGCGGCCGACTTCCATCACGCCCTCACGTTCGCGACCACCTACCAAGCGCCGGTGATTCTGAACGTGGTCAACAACCAGTGGGCGATCTCGTCGTTCCAGGGCCTCGCCGGTGGTTCGCGCTCGACGTTCGCCGCTCGCGCGATCGGGTACGGCATTCCCGCGCTGCGTGTCGATGGCAATGACTACCTCGCGGTGCTCGCGGCCACTCGCTGGGCCGCCGACCGAGCCCGCACCAACCATGGACCGACCTTGATCGAGTGGGTCACCTACCGCGCTGCGGCGCACTCGTCATCCGATGATCCGTCCCGGTACCGGCCGGCCGACGAGTGGAAGTCATGGCCGCTCGGCGACCCCATCGATCGTCTGAAGAACCATCTCATCGCTCGCGGTGATTGGTCCGACGCGCAGCACACGGATCTGGTCGCCGACACCGACCGCGATGTTCTGGCGGCCGCGAAGGAAGCCGAGGCCTACGGCACGCTGCTCGACGGCCGTGTCGCCAGCGCGAGGAGCATTTTCGAAGACGTGTTCAAAGAGATGCCCGAACATCTGCAGCGGCAGCGACGACAGATGGAGAACGAGCGATGACGGCGATGACCATGAATGCAGCCATTCGCTCGGCAATCGATGTGATGATGGAGCGCGACGACAATGTCGTCGTGTTCGGCGAGGACATCGGCTACTTCGGTGGTGTCTTCCGCTGCACCGAGGGGCTGCAGGCAAAGTACGGCAGCAATCGAGTGTTCGACACACCGATCGCGGAAGGTGGCATTATCGGCGCCGCCGTGGGAATGGGCGCCTACGGCCTACGCCCGGTGCTCGAGATTCAGTTCGCCGACTACGTGTATCCCGGCCTCGATCAACTGATCTCGGAGGCGGCACGCCTGCGCTACCGATCAAGTGCTGAGTTCACCGCACCGATCACCGTGCGCATGCCGTGCGGCGGAGGCATCCACGGTGGACAGACGCACAGCCAGAGTCCGGAGAGCCTGTTCACCCACGTGTGCGGGCTCACCACTGTGCTGCCATCCAACCCATACGACGCCAAGGGCCTGCTGATCGCGTCGATCGAAGATGACGACCCCGTGATCTTCCTCGAACCGAAACGGATCTACAACGGCCCGTTCGACGGGCATCACGACCAGCCCATTGTGCCGTGGTCGAGCCATGCACTCGGCGAAGTGCCTGACGGCTACTACCGCGTCGAGTTGGGTCGCGCCGAGGTGCGTCGACCTGGCGACGACCTCACCGTCTTGGCCTACGGAACGATGGTGCACGTAGCCGAAGCTGCTGCGGCCGAGACCGGGATCGACGCCGAAATCATCGACCTGCGCACGCTGCTACCGCTCGACACTGACACGATCGAGACCTCTGTCAACAAGACGGGAAGATGTGTCGTCGTTCACGAGGCAACGCGCACCAGCGGCTTCGGTGCCGAGCTGGCGGCAACCGTGCAGGAGCTGTGCTTCTATCGCCTCGAGGCACCGATCGAGCGCGTCACCGGTTGGGACACCCCGTATCCACACGCCCAGGAATGGGACTACTTCCCCGGTCCAGCCCGCGTCGGGGCGGCCTTCCGTCGAGCGATGGCGGCTTGAGATGGGCGACTACGTGGTCAAGCTTCCCGACGTCGGCGAAGGTATCGCCGAAGCCGAGATCGTCGAGTGGCATGTCAGTGTCGGCGACACGATCGCCGAGGATCAGGTCATGGTCGAGGTGATGACCGACAAGGCAACCGTCGAGCTGCCTTCTCCCGTTGCAGGGATCGTGATGTCGGTCGGCGCGGCCGTCGGCGACGTCTTGGCCGTCGGCGCACCGCTGATCCACATCGACACGGGTAGCGAGACGACAGGCGTCGATTCGTCAGCGCCGAGCACCGAGCCAGCGGCAGAACCGCCGGTCGAGCTCGCTCCTCCAGAACCGACGGCACCAATCGCTCGGCTACCGGAAGCCGGACGCCGACCAACGGCTGCGCCGGCGGTGCGCCAGCGAGCGGCGACGCTCGGGATCGACCTGTTAGAGGTCGCGGGGACGGGCCCCGAAGGGCGAATCGTTCATGCCGACCTCGATGCTCATCTGACGCGCAACGGATCACCGCAGCCAACGTCCCAAGCCAACACAGCGCGTGACAACTCGGTCGACGACGTGGTGGTCGTCGGACTACGACGCAACATCGCCCAACGAATGCAGGTCGCCAAGACACGGATCCCGCATTTCACCTATGTCGACGAAGTTGACGTGACCGAGGTCGAACGGCTGCGCGCCGAACTCAATCGACAGCGACCCGACCGCGAATCGAGACTCACCATCCTGCCGTTTCTGATGCGCGCCGTGGTTGTCGCAATTGGCGACTTCCCACAGATGAATGCTCGGTACGACGACGACAACGGTGTCGTTCATCGGCATCGCGCCGTCCACCTCGGCGTAGCGACACAGACAGCAAAGGGACTGATGGTTCCTGTAGTCGCGAACTGCGATCGACGTGATCTCTGGGAATGCAGCGACGAAGTCACCCGACTCTCCACGGCGGCGCGCAACAACAAGATCACGCTCGAGGAGTTGACCGGATCCACGATCACCATCACCAGCCTGGGCTCGTTGGGCGGGATCGTGTCGACGCCGATCATCAACTATCCCGAGGTGGCAATCATCGGGGTGAACAAGATCACCACACGACCCGTCTACGTCGGCGACGCTCTGCTGCCCCGCCAGATCATGAATCTGTCATCGTCATTCGACCACCGCGTGGTCGACGGCGCTGATGCGGCGGCATTCATCCAACAGATCAAGGGGCTGCTCGAGACGCCTGCGCTGCTCTTCATTTCTTAGGGACGCCTCTTGACGGGCCTGTCGTGACGTCGCCTGGCATGCTGGTGCACGCATGACCGTCGCAGCACCCACCCTCACCGGCACCCACGTGCAGCTCGAACAACTCCGGGTCGAGTTTGCCGATGAATTGACATTCGCCGGCAACCTCGACCGATCAACCTACGACTGGACTGCCGTGCCACCGACTGTCGAAGGCATGAAGCGATACATCACAGGCCTGCTCAACGATCAACTGGCGCGCACCGCTGTGCCCTTCGTGCAACGCCGCCTCAGAGACGGCACCCTCGTTGGCTGCACTCGCTATCTGCGCCTCGAATGGTGGGGAGCAAATGACCTGCCCGACGAGGTCGAGATCGGCGGCACCTGGCTGGCGACCTCCGCACAGCGCACCCCGATCAACACCGAGGCCAAGTATCTGTTGTTGACCAACGCCTTCGATGCGTGGAACGTGCACCGCGTGTCGATCTGCACCGACGCACGCAACGTTCAGAGCCGCACCGCGATTTTGCGGATCGGCGCGACGTTTGAAGGCATCCTGCGCAACCATCGAGGTTCGTATGCAGCCGGCGAAGAGAATCTGGTCGCCCGCGATTCAGCGATGTACTCGGTGGTCCGCAGCGACTGGCCAGAGATCAAGAAGAACCTGGAGGCCAAACTGCGATGAGCAACGCACAGCCGGTCATGCTCGTCACCGGTGCCAGCCGCGGTATCGGCGCGGCCATCAGCAGGCAGGCCGCCGCGGCTGGATACACCGTGGTCGTCAACTACACCGCAAGTACCGAGATCGCTGCTGCGCTGGCCGAGGAGATCGGCAACGGCTCGTTCGCGGTACAGGCCGATGTCGGTGACGAGGCCGCCGTGTTGGCGATGTTCGCGACGATCGACGAACGTGTCGGCCGCCTCGACGTGTTGGTCAACAATGCTGGTATCGCCGGCGGGTACGGCACACTCGACGGCTACACGACCGAGGCACTCGAGCACCTGTGGGCGGTCAATCTGACCGGCCCCTTCGTCTGTGCGCGCGAGGCCGCGAATCGCATGCGAACCGACGAGCGCGGGGGCTCGATCGTCAACATCTCGTCGAAGGCTGCGGTGCTCGGTGGGCCGAACGAGTGGGTGCACTATGCCGCGTCCAAGGGTGCGATCGACACCATGACGATCGGTCTGGCGAAGGAGTTGGCACCGCACAACATCCGCGTCAACGCCGTCCGTCCCGGCCTGATTGAGAGCGACTTCCACCTGCACGCCACGCCAGGCCGTGTCGAGCGGATGACCCCGCTCGTGCCCATGCAGCGAGTCGGGACTGCCGACGAAGTTGCCGAGGCGGTGCTGTGGTTGGCGTCGCCCGCTGCCAGCTACGTGACCGGTGCGTTCATCGAGGTCACCGGCGGCCGGTGAGTCCCCGCGACTTGCACGATGTGACGTACCCACAGCCCCACGCCGACCGTCGCCAGGCATGCTCCGAGGGTGACCGGCGGAAGCACTCCGGGGCCCTGCGAGTCGAACAGTTGACCAAGCGACCACGGCATGACCAAGCCAGCGAGTCCGGCCGCACCGATGAAGGCAGATGTCGCCGCGCCCGACAATGCCAGGTGCGACTCGGCATAGGCAATCATCGACGCAAACTGTGGAGCAATCGACACGCCGAACAGGAACGTCACGATCCACAAACCGATGTTGCCGCCATTCACGATCACCAGCGCCGCTGTCGATGCCAAAGCGACGGCCATCGATCCGCACAGCATCCATCCTGCGCTGAAACGACCGGCGAGCCAGATGGACGCAACGCGCCCCATCGAGAACCCGACCCAGAAGGTCACCGTGACACCGGTCGCCGTGTTGGCGTCGCCGTATCCGATCTGTTCGACGTACGAATGGATCCAGTTGGCAAAGCCGATCTCGAGAGCGACATACACGAAGAAGAACAAACTGACGACGGCCAGTTGACCACGACGAACCGACGCGGACGCGGCCGCACCTTCATTGGGACCATGATCGGCCGCACGGGTTTTCATGGGAGCGGGTGTCGTCAACAGGACGACACAACAGATGGCTGTCAGCACTGCCAGCGGAATGGCGACCGGCCACAACGAACCGCTCCAGGCGATGGCCCGATTGGTCAACAGTGGTGCCGAGAGCGCGCCCAATGCAAAGAACAGATGGAGCGCGTTGAGCGCTGCCCCCGGTGAGTCGGGGCGGCTCCACACCACCAGCGTGTTGCCAGAGACATCGCCCGCACCACACGAAACACCCAGCAGAACGAAGACACCGACCAGCGGCACGAGTTCCCGGATCTGTGAAACCACGCCGATCCCCGCGACCGAGACGACCATGCTTGCGGCCCACATGCGGTGCCCGCGCCCGCGGTCGAGCCATCGCCCTCCCAGGAACGATCCGAGCATGTAGCCGCTCGATGACCCGACGAAGATCAAACTGATTCCACCATCGTCGGTCCCGACGCGATCGCGCAGATGCGACAGCGCCGGCCCGGCAAAGCTCAGCGAGCTGCCCAGCACCACAAAACTGACCAGATAGACCCACACAGGGACGGGCCGATGTCCCTGCAATTCCATCACGAGGGATCGTAGAGCGCACCAGTAGCGTGCGCCCAGCATGCGAGTCGTCGTCGTCGTTGCCCATCCGGATACGAATAGCTTCAACCAGGCCATTGCGTCGACGGCGACGACAGCGCTGACCGAGAGCGGCCACCAGGTCACCGTGCTCGATCTCTACGCGGAGGACTTCCGCACGGCGATGAGCCCCGACGAGCGGTTGGCGTACCACAGCGATCGACCGCTGCTGGATCCCATGGCCGAACGGCACGCCGAGATCGTCAAGCGGGCCGAGGCGTTGGTCTTCGTCTACCCGACCTGGTGGAGCACGATGCCGGCGATCCTGAAAGGCTGGCTCGAACGGGTCATGGTGCCAGGCGTCGGCTTCGTGTTCGATGAGCACCATCACGTCAGACGCGGCCTCACGCATGTCCGTCGCGTTGTCGGCATCTCCACCTACGGCGCGCGTTGGATGTACGTCAAAGCGGTGCACGACAACGGTCGTCGAACATTGCTCCGCGCTCTTCGACTCAACACCGCGACATTCACTCGACGGTCCTGGCTCGGCTTGTACGAGATGAACACCCGCACCGTCGAGCAGCGTGTCGCATTTCTGCAACGAGTAGACCGAAGGATGCGGTCGCTGTGAGCGCATACGTCGTGTATTGCCACCCCGATCCTGAATCCTTCACCGCCGCAGTACGCGAGCGAGCCGTTGATGCCCTGCAGGCCGCGGGCCATCAGGTTCGTATCTCGGACCTGTACGCCGACGGATTCGAGCCGACCATGTCGTTGCAAGAGCGGGTCGACCACCTCGCTCCGAACACGACCCAGCCCGACATCGCCGTGTACCGCAGCAACCTGCAGTGGTGCGACACGCTGGTGTTCATCTACCCGACGTGGTGGAGCGGGCAGCCCGCAATGCTGACTGGCTGGCTCGACCGCGTGCTGGTCGGCGGTGCGGCCTGGGATGTGGCCCGAGGAGGGACCAGCATCACAGCACGGCTCTCCAACATCCGCCGATTGGTGGCCATCACCAGTCACGGGTCGTCGAAGATCCTGAACGTTGTCGAAGGCGAGAATGGCCGACGCGTCATCGGTCGAGCGGTACGAGTGCTGTGCCATCGGTTCGCCCGCACCACATGGCTGGCGCTGTACAACATCGACCGTTCTACCGCTGACGAGAGAACGGCATTCCTCCACCGCGTCGAGCGGCGTATGCAGCGCCTGCGGTCGCGTGCTACTACGACTGCCGACGGTCGAACGTCGTGACCACTTCGACGTGATGGGTCTGAGGGAACAGGTCGTACACAGTCGAGCGAACGTGGTCGTAGCCCAAGTCGCGGAGTAGACCTGCGTCGCGAGCCAGCGAAACCGGATCACAACTGACCAGCACGATCCGCTGTGCATTCGACCCACACAACACGGCCACCGCCTGCCGACCAAGACCGCTGCGCGATGGGTCGGCAATCACGAGGTCCGCGCGGCGCGGCTTCCATCGTTCGACCTGCGTGCAGACGATCTCTGCGCGGCGGTGCTCGAGATTGACTGCTGCGTCGGCGCACGCGGCGACTGACGCCTCGACCACAACCACTGTCCCGCCGCCAACGGCGGCAGCGAACATGCCCACGCCCCCGTACGCGTCGATGATCGTTGCCGCCCCGATGAACGGCTCGGATGCTGCCAGAACGGCCGACACCAGGAGTTCGGCAGCGGCCGGACCCGATTGGAAGAACGACGCCGCGCTGATGCGCAGCCGCATGCCGTTCACGACCTCGTGTATTGTGGCGTCTGGACCAACCTTGACATCGGGCGGCAAGCCGAGCAACTGAACCTCGCCGTCGACGACCCAGGCGGAACGTTCACCCGTGGCCGCGCTGACGCGCAGGCTGACTTCACCATCACCCACGATGCGAACACCGGCCAGCACCTGCTCGAGCAGCGGGTGGCTGATCGGGCATCCGCCAAGTTCGACAACATCATGCGACTTGCGCCCGCGAAGCCCGAGACGGTCGAGGCCGGTGGCGAGTCGCAGCGTCGTGCGGTATGCCCACGGCGGTACCGAGCCGCCGATGTCGACCACCGGCTCGGCGATCCGACCGGTACGCCTCAGCGCCTCGATCACGACCGAGGCCTTCAGCCGGAGCTGCGCAGCAGCAGCGACGTGCTGCCATGTGCATCCGCCGCACCCAGCAGCGTGACCCGCACACGGCGGCTCGACGCGATGCTGCGACGGCTCGATCACGTCGATCACCTCGGCACGAACGAAATCCTTCTTGGATTGCACGACATCGATCGAGACCAGCTCGTCAGGCAACGCACCACGCACGAACGCGACGCGACCGTCGGCCATCCGGGCAATGGCATCGCCACCCGCTGCCATCTTCTCGGCTCGCACTTCGATCGACGCCATCGGCGACGACTGTAGATCTCCGGGCATCGGGTATCACCCACTACCCTCGGAGTGATGCCGCGACCAATCCACATAGCTCCCAGCGTGCTGCCGGCCGACTTCGCCAAGCTGGGTGAGGAAGTCGCCGCGTTGGAAGCCGCTGGAGTCGACCGGATCCAGTGGGACGTGATGGATGGCCAGTTCGTGCCCAACCTCACATTCGGTCCCGACGTGATCGCCTCCGCACGCAAACACAGCTCGCTGCCCTTCGAGGCTCACCTCATGGTGTTGACACCCGACGTGATGGCCGCGGAGTACGTGCGTGCGGGATGCCAGCGACTGATCGTTCATGTCGAGGCATGCACCCACCTTCACCGCACCCTGGCCAACATCGCTTCGCTCGGCGCGACCGCGGGCGTCGCATTGAACCCGGCAACCCCTGCATGCGCTGTCGCCCATGTCCTCGACCTGGTCGACATGGTGCTGGTGATGACGGTCAATCCGGGGTTCGGCGGGCAGCAGTACATCTCCTCGATGGATGCCAAGATCGCCGAGGTGACCGCGATGATCGTCAACGCCGGCCGGGACGATCAGATCGATGTCGAGGTCGACGGCGGAATCGGGCCCGACACAGTTGCGGCGGCGGCTGCCGCTGGAGCCAACGTGCTGGTTGCCGGCAGCGCGCTGTTCCGCGACCCCCAGGGCCTCGAGCACGCCGTCACCGATCTCCGCGCCCGCGCGGTCGCTGCTACCGGGAGTTGAGCTCAGCCTCGACGTGTTGGCGTTCGCGCTGCGGTGCGAACGGGGCCGGCACGTCGTCGAGCGGGGGCTCGCGCGCCGCGCGGACCATCGCGAAGATCAAGAGCTTCATCGAGGCCAGCACGACCAACACCAAGAAGGCAATTCCCAACGGTGTGACGATCGCTTTGAGCAATGATCTCTTGGCAGTAGTCAACGGTGCCAGCACGCCCGTGTCGACGTCGGCGCCATCGGCGAGCAGTGTCTTGACACCGTCTTCGACACGCGGACACCGCACATCGGTGTCGTCGACACCGATCACTGCATCGCCACCGAACAGCGGTGCAGGCACACGCACCTTGGAGGTCAGCACCCGCAGCAGCGGATCGGGAATCACACCCACGAGATACTGCTCTCCCGTGTGCAGGAAGCGGATGTCGTCGTCGTAGCGCACGTCGACGATCGTGTTGACCGCGTAGCCATCGAGACTGCCCGCTCGAATCTGTTGCACCGCGAAGCGCGCCGTCGTTGTGTCGGCGGCGGCCAGCGTGCCGATGAAGACTCCGATCGGCGGCGGCGGCGGTGTGAGACAGCCGGCCGGAACGACCACAAGTGGAGTCGAGACGATGTTGGGATCGACGATCGGTGGCGGAATCTGTGTCACCGGCAGGGGTGGACCGATGACGTCGGAAACCAGCGTCGTCGTCGGTTCAGCCGGCGGTTCGACCGGAGGCACGGCACTGACGGCAGCAGACCATCCCGAGGCGACGAGAACCCCGATGATGACCGAACGCACGTGCTTCACGGCGCAACGCTACCGAGCAACGCCACGTCGAACCGGTCAACGGCCCTCGAACCTCGGTTCACGCTTGTCGACAAATGCCCTCATCGCCTCAGCCGTGTCGGCAGTCGTGAAGTTCAACGACTGCGCAACACCTTCGTCATCGAGCGCCTCCTCCAACGTCACCTGCAAGGAATTGTCGAGCATCCGCTTCGTCATCGCCAGTGCGATCGGCGGGCCGGCCGCTAACCGTGTGGCCCAGTTCGTGACGAACTCGTCGAGCTCGGCATCGGGCACGACCCGATTGACGAGGCCGATACGTTCCGCTTCGGCGGCGTCGATGATGTCGGCAAACAGCGCCAATTCCTTGGCCCGATGCATGCCGACGATCCGCGGCAGCAACCACGACCCGCCGAAGTCGATCGACAGCCCTCGCCGGGCAAAGATCTCGGAGAACCGGGCATTGTCGCTGGCCACAACCAGATCGCATCCGAGGGCCATGTTGCAACCAGCCCCGACAGCGACGCCGCGCACCTTGGCGATGACCGGTATCGGCAGGCGATGCAGCGCAAGTGCCACGTCACCCACATGGCGCATCTGTGCCAATTGGTGCTGGCCCGGGCTCCCGGTGCCTCCGCCGGTCAAGTCGGCGCCGGCGCAGAATTCTCCGCCGGCACCGGTCAGCACGACGACGCGATCCTCGGCGTTCGAGGCGATCGCGCGGAACGTTTCGAGCAGCTCGTTCCACATCTGGGCGTTCGCAGCATTCTTCTTGGCTGGACGGTCCAACGTGACGGTGACGATGCCTGATGCGCGACTGACCTCGATGGTTTCCACAGAATCGGCACGATACTGGTGCCATGGGCTTCAACCCGTATCGCAAATTCGTGGCCAAACCTGCCGACTATGTGTTCGTCGTTGCCGCCGTACTCGCCGCCATCGGTCTTCTGGTGTGGGCATTCCTGGGGTAGCGATGGGCTTGTGGGACGGAGGCTTCGGGATCGTCGAGGTGCGACGTATACAGCCCTACGAGGCGACCAAGGCATACGTCTGTCCGGGTTGTCATCACAGGATTGCTGTCGGTACCGGCCACTACGTCGCGGTGCCTGCCGATGCTCCCGACCTGCGGCGACATTGGCACAGGACCTGCTGGGATCGTCGCCAGCAACCCGCCGTCTAGAAGGCTGCCTCGAAGACCTCGATGCGAACACCGGCTGCGCCGCGGAGCCGCCGTACTGCGTGAAGATCGCCGTCTGGCCTTGGCAACCCGGCGCGTCGGACTGTTGCCACTGCGTGTTGTAGTAGTTGTGATTGG
>JANOJI010000239.1:0-5661 GCA_031408175.1 Ilumatobacteraceae bacterium | reverse complement strand
CAGATTGCGCGACAGCACGATGAGGTGCAATCGGCGCTCGTGGAGCTCGTCGAACTCGGTGAGCGACGAGCCGTCGCTTGTCTCGATGCGGAAGGTGAACGACGACGGCTCGTTCGCGGCAAGGTTGACGATGTCGGCAACTAGCCGGAAACCGTCGGCAGCAACGCTCAGACCGGAGAGCGCCGCACCCTGGACGCTTGTATCGGTGCGAGTCGGCATCGAGGTGTGCACGGACGATGCTCCGACGTCGAGGGGACCCACGCCTGCACCGGCAGCAGCAGCAAGGCCGAACACTGCGACCACTCCGAGACCGTAGGCGCCAAGTCTCGAAGCGGTTCTCACGGAGCAACCGCGAAACCGGCCTCGTCGATTGCCGCGGCGAACGACTTCGGATCGACCGCGTGGTCGGATTCGACCGAAACCAATCCAGCGACCAGATCCACATCGACGCTTGTCACCCCGTCGAGCTTGGAGACCTCAGCCGTCACGGAAGCGACGCAGTGACCGCAGCTCATCCCGACCACTTTGAACGATTCGACAATCATGACAAACTCCTCGTGCGTGATACCCATCCGGGGTATTGCCAGTATAGGTACCCCCTGGGGGTATTGCAAACTGGTCGCGATCACGCTCGATACGAGAGCACCGTCGCCATGCCTGTTTCTAGGTGGTAGGTGTTGTGGCAGTGCAGCATCCATTGGCCGGGGTTGTCGGCAGCGATGTCGACCTCAACGGCAGACATCGGCAGCACGTTCACGGTGTCCTTGCGGGCGCTGCCATCGCCGACCATCTGGAACGTGTGCCCGTGTACGTGGATGGGGTGGAACATCATCGTGTCGTTGACCACACGCAAGCGCAGTCGCTCGCCATCGCGCACGGTGATCGGCGCACTGTCGGGGAAGCTCTGACCGTCAATCCCGTGGACATATCCCGACGAGTTGGCTGTCAGGTGGATTGTCTCACTCCGGTCGGGTGATGTGGACGGCAAGCGCACAGCCTCTGTCGCAGCGAGATCGCCATATGAGAGGGTTCGCCCGCTCAGTTCGGCCGGTCTCGATCCAACCGCCGGCTTGCGGGTCGCGTCGCTCGTCCCAAGGAGTGCTTCGGCCGCAGGGTCCGTCTTGCCCTCCGGCGCCGCGACGATTGGGAACGTGCCCGACTGGGCGGTGACGATCACATCGTAGCGCTCACCCATCCCCAACACGACGTTGTCGACCTCGACTGGGGTGACCGGGAACCCATCGGCGTGCGTCACCGTCATCCGGTGCCCGCCGATGGCCACGCGGTAGGCGGTATCCGACCCGGCATTGATCAGTCTCAACCGCACTCGCTGCCCGGGTTTGGCGGTAATCGTGTCGCGCTCGGACGGAGCGCGACCGTTGATGATGTGCAGCGGATAGGTGACGTCGCCGGTCAGGCCGTCCATCATCGAGCCCATCCCTCCACCCATTTGGCCCATTCCGCCCAGAGAGGGGCCGCCGCCACCCATGTGTCCTGAATGCCCACCATCTCTCTGCAGGCCTGCCAGCACCTCTTCCTGGGTGGGGCCATGCCCGTCCAACCAATCGTCCAACATCAACGTCACGTCGACGTCGAAGTCAACCGGGTCGTTGGGGTCCTCGACGATCAACGGCGCGTACAAACCCTTGTCCAGCTCGAGCCCCATGTGCGGGTGGAACCAGTAGGTGCCGGCGTCGGGAACGGTGAACCGGTAGGTGAACTGCCCGTCCATATCGACAGCTGGCTGGGTCAGGTCGTGCACGCCGTCCATGTCGTTGCGCAGCGCGATCCCGTGCCAGTGCAGCGTGTTCGCCGACGGGAGGTTGTTGATGAACGTCGCCTCCACCAGATCGCCGACGTTGGCCCGTATCCCACCGGTACCCGGTCGGTCGCCGAACGCCCACGTCGCCACCTCACGACCACCGATGGTCACCGTGGTGGGCGCCGCGGTCACGTTCGCAGACACCGTTGCTGCGCCCGGCTTACGGCGCGGTGCGTCGCGACGCTCGACTGCAGGATCCGTCGGACCCACCGCAGCACCACCGATAGACGACGGTGTCTTCGCGCCACACGCTGCAAGCAGCAGAACGCCGCCACCCGTCACCATCAGTTCTCGCCGTGACCACACTCTCATTGTCTCGTCCTTCCGGCGCCGTACAGGGACGCGCAACATCAGCAGCCGCAATGATGCCGCAGCGATATGGAGATCCTGTGGAGGTGAGATGAAGGGCCTCTGCTCTTCAGGTGAGGGCGCGAGAACCAGGCACGACAGGCCCTACCGTTCGGAGGAGAACAACAAGGAGATGCGTCATGAACAATGGAGACTGGCACTACGACGGGATGGGCGGCGGAAACTGGTGGTGGATGTCGATCATGATGTTCGTCGTTTTGGGTGGACTCGTCTGGATTGGGATCACACTCGCCCGACACGGTTCCCACACCCCTTACCCGCAGATGCCGGGTGCGCCGACCCCGCCGGCGAGGGCCACACCGCAAGAAATCCTCGCCGAGCGGCTCGCCCGCGGCGAGATCGAACCCAACGACTACCGCCAACGTCTGGATGCGCTCCAGACAACACCTCGGTAAGAGCACGGACCGAACACCGAGAGCAGCGCCTCGGTTGCCGGTCGTGAGGACATCGAAATCGTGAGCTGGATTGGGACTTTCGGCACTGCTACGACAGAACGTAGGAGATCAGGATGGAGGCATTGCAAAATCAGGCCCGACGTCAGCTCCCGAGAGCGTGCGAACCGGCCACACATTGGTAGCGAACACATGTCGACAAGAGGAGAACGTGCATCATGAACAATGGAAACTGGAACGGCATGGGCGGCGGAAACTGGTGGTGGATGTCGATCATGATGTTCGTCGTGCTGGGTGGACTCATCTGGCTCGGCGTCACGCTCGTCCGAAGCGGCAACCGCACGCCGCATTCACAGACGCCGGGAACGTCGACCCCACCAACGAGCTCATCACCACAAGAACTCCTCGCCGGACGACTCGCCCGCGGCGAGATCGAACCCGACGACTACCGCCAACGTCTGGATGCGCTCCAGGATCCTACGAAGTGAATTGACCCTGTCAGCGTGGCGTAGCGTCGGTATTCGGCACCCGGCCTGTCGGGCAGCAAAGGAGAACATCAATGCGCCGCATTCTTGCAGCCGTCGCTTCACTCACGCTCGCATCGATCGCCATTACCGCAGGGCCGATAGCGGCATCGCAGGAACGGTCTGGCCAGCACGCCGTCGAGCTCAGCGTGATGACGTTCAACATCTTCTATGGAGGCGACGAACTCGATCTCGAGACCGGTGACTTCTGCGAGGTAGCCGATGGTTGCGACCAGACGTTTGAGCACGTTGTCGCTACGGTGCAGGCTTCAGGGGCGGATGTGGTCGGGCTGCAGGAGGCCGAGCGCAACACCCGCCGGCTCGCCGAGGCGCTCGGCTGGTACCACAACGAGCGCAACCACCTGATCTCCCGGTTCCCGTTGATCGACCCACCGGGAGCTGACGGGGTGTATGCCTTCGTCGAGGTGACACCTGGACGTGTCGTCGCCGTTGCCAACACGCACCTCACCTCAGACCCGTACGGACCCTATGCCGTGCGCGACGGCGCGGCGCTGGAGGAGGTGATCGAGTTGGAGAACTCGGTCCGCCTCCCCGAGATCCAGCCGATTCTCGATGCGCTGACCGAACTCGACGCGCAGGGAATCCCGTTGTTCGTCACCGGTGACTTCAACAGCCCGTCGCACCTCGACTGGACACAAGCTGTGGCCGATGCTCGCGACGACGTGCCGTACCCAGTTTCATGGCCGGTCGCCGAAACGCTCGGCTCCGCAGGACTGCACGATTCGTATCGCGACGCGCACCCCGATCCGGTCGCTGAGCCGGGGTTCACCTGGACGCCGGGCGGACCCGAGAGCGCGCCGGAGGGCCAGGAAGTATTCGATCGCATCGACTGGGTGCTCGCGTCCGGTCACGCAACGACGCTGGCGAGCCGGATCGTCGGCGAGGTCGGTGGGCCCGACGTCGACGTAGAGACGGCGCAGTACCCCTCCGATCACCGCGCGGTGGTGTCGACGTTCTCGGTCGAACCTCGATCGGCGCGACCGTTCGCCGCCGTCGCGGAACGACGCGTGTTCGTCGGGGATCGCCTGTCGGTCGACGTGCACGCGCCGAAGCAACGCGGCGCACGGGTCGGGCTCAGGAGGGTTGATCGGGGCAACAAGCACGACCTCGTCGCGGTGCAGACCGTCCCGCGTGGCATCGGTGACATCAGACTTCGCTTCGACACCAGCAAGCTCCGGCCCGGCGACTACGAGGCCGTGTTGCTCTCCGGCTCGCGTGAGGTCCTGAGCCGATCGCCGTTCTGGCTCTACAAGCCCGAAACTCCGCCGTCGGTCAAGACGTCGGAGCGTTCGTACGACGTGGGCGAACCGATCGATGTGGCGTGGAAGGCTGCTCCAGGCCTGCGCCGCGATTGGATCGCTGTGTACCGCTGCGCCGACGGAATCTGTGAACCGAACAGCGAGTACCTGCTGTGGGTGTACACGGATGCTGCGATCGAGGGCCGCCTGGAGATCGGGCCGAACTCGTCCGAAGGCATCGAGACCTGGCCGCTGCCACCCGGCAAGTACGTCGTGCGTCTGCTGACCGACGACAGTTACATCGATCTCGCCACCTCGAGAAGATTCACGATCCGCTGACCGACGCATCGGGCGCGATATGACGCCAGGGATAGCCGGAATCGCGCCCGAGCAGGTTCATCGGGCGCGAAAACACGCACCAGATAGCCGGTATCGCGCCCACATGACCGGCCCGTGGCCACGCAAGCAGAGAGCGCCCTCGGCAGGATTCGAACCTGCGACACACGGTTCCGGAAACCGATCTCTCAACTCGACTAGCTGGTGAAATGCAACGGCTTAACTCGTTTTACGCTTGCTTCGCCCGATCGGATCGCAAGGCAAACCGACTTCCCTTGCTTGCTTGACCAACTTCTCAGCGTTCTTTCTGCCGCAAAAGAAGGCCTCCTGTATCGCGGCGTACGCAGCCTCCATGCTCGACGAGTTCCGGACGATTCGTGCGCACTGCCGGAGAGTCGACTTCCGCACGGGTTGTCTGCCCTTCACCCGCGGTGTCATCTGTTGCTCCATCACATCGAACTTCGCCGTCAATCTGTCGACAGCCGTCGCCCCGAGCACGCTGTCGTCCCCCATGACCTTCAGTCCCTGCAGCAGTGCGCTCAGCTTCCGATCCGTCATGGCTACGTCAGACCACTTGTGCCCCTCGATCGGGGATAGATGAAGTTCGACAATCTCTGTCGATCCGTTGATTTGCTCCGACCGGAATGCAATTCGCCACGGCACCTTGGGCGCAACGACTTCGGTGCATCCGTCACCACGCAGTCCGTAGCGAGCTTGGGGTGTCACTCGGATCTCCCATCCATATTCACGACGATACCGATACCTATTCTAGTCGCCTATTTGAGTAGGTAGCTACGGTTCTCTATTGCGCCTAATAATCCTTACCAGCGAGCAACATCACCCAACGCATAGCTAAATGTAAGGACGGCGCCGATGTCGAACTTGAGAGACCGTGTCAAAGCCCCACTTGTGGGCGACCCGTTGCACACGATTGAGGAAGTCGGCGAGGTGCTGGGCAA
>JANOJI010000183.1:0-7048 GCA_031408175.1 Ilumatobacteraceae bacterium | reverse complement strand
GCCCGGTCGGCGGTCCAGGTTTCGGCGGTCGCGGCTTCGGTGGCCCAGGTCATCATCATGATGATGACGACGTCGCCACCACCGACACCACTGCCACGACCGACACGGTCGCCGGCTGAAGTTCTTGGCTCGGCCGGGATGGCTTCCTCCCTCGTCATCCCGGCCGGTCAGAATGACTACCCATGAGCGCCCGAGTATTGATCGCCGACGATGATCGGGCCATCCGCGACGCGTTGACCCGGGCCCTCGGCCTGGAGGGGTACGACGTCGTGCAGGCAAACGACGGCAACACTGCACTATCGCTGATCGAGTCGATGCAGCCTGATGTGGCCATCCTCGATGTGATGATGCCGAACATCGACGGGTTGACCGTGTGTCGCGTTTTGCGGGCCGAGCGCAATCGTCTGCCGGTGCTGATGCTGACAGCTCGCACCGAAACTCCCGACCGGGTGGCCGGCCTCGATGCCGGCGCCGATGACTACCTCGCCAAGCCGTTCGACCTCGACGAGTTACTGGCCCGATTGCGGGCGCTGCTTCGCCGGACCAAGAACGACGACGCCCCCGACGGCGATGCGGTACAACTTGCCGACCTGCGCCTGGATCCCACATCGCGTCGTGTGTGGCGCAGCGAGCGCGAGGTCGAGTTGTCGAAGACGGAGTTCGATCTGCTCGAACTGCTGCTGCGCAATCAAGGGATCGTGCTCGACCACTCGACGATCTACGACCGCATCTGGGGCTACGACTTCGGTCCCGACAGCAAGAACCTCGCCGTCTACATCTCGTACCTGAGGCGCAAGCTCGAACTGCCGGGTGAGTCCAAACTGATCCACACCGTCCGCGGTGTGGGCTACACGGCGCGCTCGTCGTGAGCCTGCGCCTCAAGATCGTCGCCGCGCTGGTCCTGCTGGCCACCTGTGCAACAGCGGCCGTCGGTGTGTCGTCGTACATCAGCACTCGCAAGGAGTTGAACGAGGTCATCGATCGGTCGCTTCAGGAAGCAGCCGCCAACCCTGGTCAGTTGCTGCGTCTCTTCGGCCGCGACCAGATCCCCGGCTTCGGGCCTGGTCGTGGTGGATTCGACCTCGACAACGATGGCGATGCCGACGGTGGGCCCGGCGCCCCGCCGCGTGTCTTCGACTCGGTACTGGCCCAGATCATCGATGTCGACGGCACGATCTTGCAGTCGCCGCGGTCGGGAGAACTGCCGGTTGACGACGCCGATCGAGCGGTGGCCAGTGGTTCGTTCACCGGCAGGATCGAGCCTCGCAATGTGACGATCGAGGGCGAGGCTTACCGAATGCTGACGGTCGCCCTCGACGGTGGAGCCGTGCAAATCGCCCGCTCGGCGCGCGAGACCGAACGCGCCCTCGACGTCATTCGCACCCGTACCCTGCTGTCGGTCACCTTGGTCATGGCTGCCGCAGCGATCGCCGGTTGGTTGATCGGCCGCCAGGTCACACGTCGCTTGGTTCGTCTGACGCAGGCCGCCGACGACGTCGCCGTGACCGGCCGCCTCGACGTCGAAGTGCCGGTCAGCGGGTCGGACGAGACAGGGCGCCTCGGACTGGCCTTCAACGGCATGCTCGGCGCGCTGGCGCGCAGCAGGGACCAACAGCAGCAACTGGTGCAAGACGCCGGCCACGAACTGCGCACACCGTTGACGAGCCTGCGAACGAATGTCTCCGTGCTCCGCCGGTGGCAGAACCTGGAACCCGACGCTCGCCAGCAACTGGTCGACGATCTCGACAGCGAGACAAAGGAGCTGACGTCTCTGGTCAACGAGCTCGTCGAGTTGGCCACTGATCGGCGCGACGACGAACCTGCGCAGGAGTGTGATCTCGGTTCGCTGTGCGAGCAGGCCGCGGCTCGCGTGCGTCGCCGAACCGGTCGTGAGATCTCCGTGGTCTGCGACGACTCGGTGGTGTCATGCAGGGCGGCCGCGATCGATCGGGCAGTGCTCAACCTCATCGACAACGCCGCAAAGTTCAGCGCCGACACGAATGTGGGGAGCACGATCGAGGTCGAGGTCTCGGGCGGTCGTGTGGCCGTCAGTGATCGCGGTCCAGGCATCCCCACCGACGACCTGTCTCACGTGTTCGATCGGTTCTACCGCTCGGTGTCGTCGCGCAGTTTGCCGGGCTCTGGTCTGGGTCTGGCGATCGTGCGAGACATCATCGAATCGCATGGCGGCACCGTGTTCGCCGTACCCCGAGATGGCGGTGGCAGCACCGTTGGCTTCACCCTGCCGCTCGTCCCCGCCGCGCTCGCGCCGCCCCCCACCGGCGTTTGACGACGGGCGCCCCGTATCGGGGCCGGAGTCATCAAACACATTCGCCTCTCGGAGCGTTTGACGACGGGCGCCCCGTATCGGGGCTGGAGTCATCAAACGCTGGGGTGGGTAGGCGTTACCGAGGGGGAGGGATCTCACCCGAGCCACGAATGATCATCGTGGTGGGGACGATGTAGGTCTGCGTCGGCGAGCGGTCACCGTCGAGGCGTGCGAACAGCGTTGTTGCGGCTTGCCGGCCGATCGCGGTCGGGTCTTGGGCAAGCACGGTGATGGCGGGTTCGAGCAGGTCGCTCATCGGCACGTCGTCGAACCCAACCAGGGCGGTGTCGTGGTGTTTCCCTGCCGACCGCAGGCCGCGAACGACGCCAATGGTCACCAGGTTCTGTGCGGCATAGATCGCGGTCGGGGGCTCGTCGAGCGACAACAAGTCGAGCGTCGCCGCGGTGGCGTGGTCGCTGTCGAGGATGTCTTGGCGCACGAGCTGGGGGTCGACAACGATGTCGGCTGCTTCGATCGCATCGACATAACCGCGAAACCGTTCGGCTGCCGTGACGATCGAACGACGGTCGCCGAGAAAGGCGATCCGGCGATGGCCGTGCATCATCAGATGCTTCACGCCGCGGCTTGTGCCATAGCGGTTGTCGACCAGGACCGCGTCGGCGTCGAAGAAGGCCGGTGGCCGGTCGACGAACACGATCGACATGCCCATCCGCCGCTCTTCGATGAGGTAGCTGTGGTCGTGGCTGGCGGGCATCATGATCAACCCGTCGACGCGCCGCTCGGCGAATGCCTCGACCAGTTGACGTTCGCGAACGGGGTCCTCGTCGAGGCTCGTAGCCAGCACAGCGACGCCGCGTCGAGATGCCATCTCTTCGATCGTATGGTGCACCGCGGCGTCGAGCGGGTTGGTGACGTTCGAAACGAGCATGCCGACCGAGCGGGTCTTGCCACCGCTACGGCGGAGGTTGCTGGCCGTGAGGTTGTGGCGATATCCGAGCCGATCGATAGCCGAACGGACGCGCATACTGAGGTCGTCGGACACCCCGGCTTCGCCATTGACCACCCGCGACACGGTCTTGAGGCTCGTACCGGCAAGCGCGGCCACGTCTCGAATCGTAGGTCGGGCCACCGTGTGGGGTGTTTCAGACACAATTGACAACGTTGGTCGATCATTTTCGTTTTGTCAAGGAATTGCCTATTGACAAGGCTCCATATCGTGTGGCTGAATATTGACAACGTTGTCAGAACAGCGTCCCAATCCTGAGGGGGAGATACATGAGTGCAATGACTTCACGCCGCGGTGTCATCCGCAGCGCCGTCACCATCGGTCTGGCCGCATCGCTTGCTCTTGCAGCATGCGGCGACGACGACACCACCACCAGCGATGGCACGACGGGTACCGCTGCTGCTTCCGGCGATACCGCTGCCGTAACGGGCGGCACTGTCGGTGTCTCGCTGATCTTGAAGAACACCAGCAATGCCTTCTTCGTGTCGATGCAGAAATCTGCCGAAGCCGAGGCATCAAAGATCGGCGTGTCGCTGACGGTCGCCGCCGGCAAAGAAGACGGCGACACCGCCAGCCAGATCGCTGCCATCGAGGCCGCCGTCGCCAAGGGCGACAAGGGCATCCTCATCACCCCGAGCGGCGACGCAGTCGTGCCTGCTCTCGACGCCGCACGCGCGGCCGGGCTCTTGGTGATAGCCCTCGATACGCCTCCGAACCCGGCCAGCGCCGTCGACATCACCTTCGCCACCGACAACTACAACGCCGGCCAACTCATCGGCCAGTGGACAGCAGGGCAGCTCGCCGGCGAAAAGGCCACCATCGCCATGCTCGACCTGTTCAATGACTCGGTCGTCTCGGTTGACACCGGGCGCGACCAAGGGTTCTTGAACGGCATGGGCATCGTCGAGAAGGAAGACAAGTCGGGCAACGGCAAGGAACCACCCACGGGCAAGTACTCGGGTGGCGACTATGAGATCGTCTGTCACCAGCCGACCAACGGTGCCGTCGACGGCGGCAAGACCGCCATGGAGACGTGCTTGGCCGCGAACCCCGACATCAACGTCGTCTACACCATCAACGAGCCAGCCGCTCAGGGCGCACAGGACGCGCTCGCCGCCGCCGGCAAGGCGACGGGTGTGCTCATCGTCTCGGTCGACGGTGGCTGCAAGCCGGGGCTCGAACTCGTCGCCTCCGGAGTGATCGGCGCCACGGCCCAGCAGTATCCCGGCAAGATGGCCACCCTCGGCATGCAGGCCATCAAGGACCTCGCCGATGGCAAGCCGGCACCGGCCGTCACACCCGGTCTGGACTTCTTCAACACCGGTGTCGCCCTCGTGACCGACAAGCCCGTCGATGGCGTCGACAGCATCTCGGTGGCCGACGGCCAGAAGATCTGCTGGGGCTGATCCCACAGGAGTCCATGGGGGCCGGCGCCCAAACGCCGGCCCCTGCCCGAGTGCCTATGATTCACGGCAGGGCGGTCGTTCGAGCCGCCCTGCCGTTTCGTATTCTCAGCTCATCGATTTCCGCGAGCGAACCAGGGGGTCCCGATGGAGGCAAGTTCTGACGCGTCCGCTGTCGTTGCATCGTTCGATCAACCGCACGGCGTTCTAGCTCGTGTCCAACACATCTTGCACCGGTACCCGGCGATCAGCCCAGCGCTGGTGCTGTTGCTGTCGGGTGTCGTTTTCACGTTGCTCGGCAAGGGCCGTTTCGAGCGGCCCGAGACGATCGGCATCATCCTGCAACAGACAGCCGTGCTCGCCGCATTGGCCATCGGGCAAACACTGATCATTCTCACCGCAGGTGTCGATCTCTCCGTCGGCACGGCGATGCTGCTGACGCACCTCGTGATCGCCAAGGTTGCAGTGGATCAGGGTGTTCCCGGGTTCGTCGCCTTGTTACTGGGTGCTGTCGTCGGGATCGCGTTGGGCGCATTTCACGGCGGCCTCGTCACCAAGATCGGCTTGCCGCCGTTCATCGTCACCCTTGGAACCTTCTACATCTTCAACTCGATGGGTCTGGTGTACAGCAAGGCGCAGACGCTGTCCAAAGAGGACCTGGGAGGTCAGAACTCCCTGCTGTTGTGGACCGGAAAGCAGATCTCTATCGGGTCGATGAAGATCACCACCGGCGTGATCCTGGTGCTGGTGATGTACATCGTCTTTGCGTTCATCCTTGCCAACACGGCCTGGGGGCGACATGTGTACGCCACCGGCGACGACCGCGAGGCCGCTCGCCTGGCTGGTATCGACGTCAATCGAGTGTTGCTCAGCGTGTACATGGTCGCCGGTCTGATCTACGCCATTGGCGGGTGGGTGCAACTCGGGCGCTCGTTGTCGGCCAGCAGCAACGCCGCAAGCGACATCAATCTTGAATCGATCACCGCGGTTGTCATCGGCGGAACGAGCCTGTTCGGCGGCCGCGGGCGGCTGTGGGGAACACTGATCGGTGCCCTGATCGTGACCGTGTTCCGCATCGGGCTCAACCTGGCAGGCGTCAACCCGTACTATCAAAACTTCGCGATCGGGGCCTTGATCCTCGTCGCCGTCACGTTGGACCAATGGATCCGAAGGGTGGGCAAATGAGCTCGAGCGGCGATCAGGTGGCACCGATCCTGAAGGCACGCGGTCTGGTGAAGCGGTTCGGGCGCGTCGCCGCCCTCGTCGGTTCCGACTTCGAGCTGTACCCGGGAGAGGTGCTCGCGGTCATCGGCGACAACGGCGCGGGTAAGTCGTCGCTGATCAAGTGCCTGTCCGGGGCCATGATCCCCGATGAGGGTGAGATCGAACTCGAGGGCCAACCGGTCCATTTCAAGCGACCTAACGATGCGCGCGCCGCGGGCATCGAGACCGTCTACCAAACACTCGCCGTGGCACCAGCCCTCGACATCGCCAGCAACATGTTCCTCGGACGTGAACGGCGACGCGCCGGGCCACTGGGCACCTGGCTGCGGATGATGGACAAGGCGGGCATGCGACGCGACGCCCGTAGCACCATCCAAGGACTCGGAATCGGCACCATTCAAGACATCACCCAGACCGTCGAAACATTGTCAGGCGGGCAACGCCAGGCCGTAGCCGTCGCCCGGGCTGCAGCGTTCGGCAGCAAGGTCGTGATCCTTGACGAGCCCACGGCTGCCCTCGGCGTGAAGGAGTCCGGCCTGGTGCTGCAGCTGATCCGCGACCTTCGTAGTCGAGGCATGCCGGTCATCCTCATCAGTCACAACATGCCTCATGTGTTCGAGGTAGCAGACCGAATTCACATCCAGAGACTCGGTCGACGTGTTGCCGTCGTGACGCCGCAGACCCATTCGATGTCGGAGGCCGTGGCCATCATGACGGGTGCTCTCGCCGTCGACAACGCAGCCTGAGCGGATCACACCATGATCGTTGTGGGGGGGGAAGCGCTGGTCGATCTGGTGATCGATCCCGACGGCTCGGTGACCGCCAAGTTGGGTGGAGGGCCGTTCAATGCTGCGAGAGCGATCGGTCGGTTGGGCAGCGACGTGGCTTTCCTTGGGGCACTCTCGAGTGATCGTTTCGGCACGTTGTTGCATCGCCAACTGCTGGCCGATGGCGTTGACGATTCCTTGGTGCAGTTCACGGAACTGCCGACCACGTTGGCCTCGGCCGAGCTCGACGAGCATGGTGCCGCCGGCTATCACTTCTACCTCGCCGAGACCGCGGCACCGAATCTGCACCCGCTACCGCTGCCCGACGGTGTCACCATCCTCCACGTCGGCACTCTCG
>JANOJI010000159.1:0-6405 GCA_031408175.1 Ilumatobacteraceae bacterium | reverse complement strand
ATCGAAGCGGTCGTCGCCACACATGGCCACGAAGACCACGTCGGCGCCTTGCACTACTTGCTGCGCGAGTTGAGCTTCCCGATCTTCGGTTCGGCACTCACACTGGGCCTGGCCCGCAACCGCATCGAAGAGGCCGGGCTGTTGGGCAAGACCGAGTTGATCGTGGTCGCCGACGGCGAGCGACGCATGATCGGGCCGTTCGATGTCGAGTTCATCCCGGTCACCCACTCGGTGCCGCACGCTCACGCCATCGCAATTCACACGCCGCAAGGAGTGATCCTGCACTCGGGCGATTTCAAGCTCGATCTCACTCCCGTTGACGGTCGGCGAACCGACCTCGCCCGAATCGGTTCGATCGCCTCCAATGAAGGCATTCGGCTGTTGCTCGCCGATTCCACCAACGCCGAAGAGGCCGGCCACGCGCCGTCCGAGTCCAGCGTCGGTACGGTGCTGCGCTCGTTGTTCGCCGAGCTGCGCGGGCAGCGCATCATCACTGCCAGTTTCGCCAGCCATCTTCATCGCATCCAGCAGATAGCCGACGCGGCGATCGCAGAGGGTCGAGTCGTCGCAACGCTTGGTCTCAGCATGAAGAAGAACGTTCGACTGGGTCGCGATCTCGGCGTCGTGCGGATCCCCGACAAATCACTGGTCGACATCGACGACATCGGCGACTATCCGCCGGGCAAGGTGTGTGTGATCTCCACCGGTTCGCAAGGCGAGCCGATGTCGGCGCTGGCCCTGCTGGGCCGCGGCGAGAACAAGTGGGTGAAGATCGGCGAGACCGACACTGTCATCCTGTCGAGTCATGCCATTCCCGGCAACGAGAGCAACGTCAACCGGGTGATCGACGGGTTGCTGCGTGCCGGCGCACAGGTCATCCACTCCGGCGTTGCCGATGTTCACGCCACCGGCCATGCCCAGGCCGACGAGTTGAAGACATACATCTCGTTGACCAGACCGGAGTTCTTCGTGCCGATCCACGGCGAGTATCGGCACCTGGTCGCCAACGCCAAGCTCGGCTATCTCATGGGCGTGCCGCGCGATCACGTCCTGGTGTGCGAGGACGGCGATGTGCTGACGCTCAACGACGACGGCCTTGCTGCTACGGGGCGAGTTCCTGCCGGTTATCTGTATGTCGACGGAATCGTCGGCGATGTCGGCCAAGGCGTGCTACGCGATCGCAAGGTGTTGGCGGAGGAAGGTGTCGTCGTGGTCGTCGTCACCGTCGACATCGAGACCGGCAAGGTCTTGGTCGGCCCGGAGATCATCACCCGCGGCTGGGTGTACGCGCCCGAGGCCGAGGACCTGCTCGACGAGGCATGCGATGCCGTTGCCGACGCGGTCGAAAAGACCCTTGCGGCCGGGGTGCGCGATGTCGATGCGCTCGAGCGCGACGTTCGCCGTGCTGCGGGCAAGTTTGTCAACGAGCGCACGAAACGGCGGCCGATGATCGTGCCCGTCGTCATGGAAGCCTGACCGGCAGTTGGCCGGCCGGTTGAGTGAGGCCAGTCGTCGATTGGTCGCCGCACTCGCGATCGGGCTCACCGTCGCGGCGTGCAGCGCGGAAGGATCGACGGCTGGCACGCAGGTAGTGGACTCGACTACTCCCTCTGACTCTCTGGCCGACTCACCGACCGGCCCGCCTCGCGTCGACCTGATCAACACGGCGATCACCGCACTCGAAGCCAGGCTCGGCGGACCGCAGCAGTTTTTCGAGATCAACGCCACATCGCAGCTGGTCAACCTGATCGTTGCCTTGAACGACGGCGCCGTGGCGCAGCCTTGGGTGTACCTCGACGGGGAACTGTCGTCGACCGAAGGGGTCGAGGCCAGCGGCTTCACGTTCTCGGCCGCGACCCTCGACTTCGACCCCGACACGGTGCTCAGCAAGCTGCAGGCCGAACTGCCGCAGTCCAGCGCCGACTTGTTCTTCGTCGAGGGCGGCGCCGGAGGCATCGTGCGGTACAGCGTGGCGGTCACCTCGCAGCAGGGAGGGCAGTTGGTGGTTGTCGTCGGCCGCGACGGCACCGTGCAATCGGTCGACGCCAACTGACAGTGCCCCGTTTCGGCGACACCCCCTTGGTACCGTTGGAACCGCTATGACGACATGGGGTCAGCCCAAGAAGCGGTCGAGATCAACGACCACTGCCAAGCGAACGCCGGCCAAGCCGACGCCAGTGACCGCTGCTTCGCCGACCTCGCGTCGCGATCAGGCCTCGGCCGAGCTCCGTCAGGCCATCGAAGGCCGGGAGAATGAGTTCGCCGGGATCGGTTTCATCGCCGTCGGCATACTGCTTGGCCTGGCGATCTACCTCAACCTGGCCGGTCCACTGGGCCGTGGCGTCGAGACCGTCGTCGGCTGGCTCACCGGACTCGGCCGGTTCGTCGTACCCATTGCCCTGGTGGCGATCGGCGCCGCCCTCGTCGGCAAGGGCCAAAGTATGCGCCGCTTCCGCCTCGCCGTCGGTTGGGGGCTGCTCGGCTTGTCGCTGCTCGGATTGCTGCACGTCGTACGCGGTCCCGAAAAGATCATGGCCAACTTCGACACGCTGGGTCGCGCTGGCGGGTGGATCGGTGCGCTCATCGGTGAGCCGCTACGTGGTTTGATCGCTTCGGGCGGTGCAATCGTTGTGCTGGTGGCCACCTGCGTCGGGGGCGCGTTGATGCTGACCGGCGCCTCGTTGAGGGCGATGTTGTCGCATACCGGCCGAGGCGTTGGTGCAGTCGCGATGCCAATCGGTCGCCGAGCCCGTTCAGCGTTCGGCAACATGTCGACGCTGAAGAGCGATCGCCACGGCTCTGGCGAGTTGCCCATGCCTGTGCTGTACGACGCGGCGCTCGACGAAGACTGGGACGAGCCGACCAAACCACGCAAGGCGAAGGTGTCACGCCCGCTGCCCCCACCCGGCGCTATCGATCCCGGTCTGGTCGAGCAATCCGAGCTCGAGCTCGGCCCTGGCGCTCGGCGCGGCCAATGGGTGTTGCCGCAGGCCAACTACCTCAACAGATCGACCCAGCAGACCATCAACAAGGCCGAAGTCGAGGCCCGCGGTCGCACGCTGGTCGACGCGCTCACATCACACGGAGTCGAAACCAACCTGCTCGGGCAGACGGTCGGCCCCACCGTCACGCGTTACGAGCTCGAGCTGGGCTCCGGCGTCAAGGTGGCCAGGGTCACCAGCCTCAACCGCGACATCGCCTACGCGATGGCCGCCACCGACGTGCGAATTCTGGCGCCCATCCCCGGCCGTACGGCAATCGGGGTCGAAGTGCCCAACCACACTCGCCAGCTGGTCAGCCTCGGCGACATCATGGCGTCGCCGGAGGCCAAGACGGCGACGCATCCGCTCGACGTCGCCATCGGCAAGGACATCGCCGGGCGGTCGGTGTTCCTCAATCTCGCAACGACCCCGCACCTGCTGATCGCGGGCACGACCGGGGCCGGCAAGTCGAGTGGCCTCAACTGCATCCTGACGTCAATCCTCATGCGCAGCACACCCGACCAGGTGCGGCTCATCCTCATCGACCCCAAGCAGGTCGAGATGGGCCAGTACAACCGATTGCCACATCTGCTCACACAACCGGTCACCAATCCGAAGAAGGCAGCCAACGCACTCGGCTGGGCTGTGAAGGAGATGGAGCGGCGTTACGACCTGCTGTTCGAGGTCGGCTTCCGCGACATCACCGGCTACAACGCGGCGTACGACCGCGGCGAGCTCAAGGTCGAACCGGGCTCCGATCGCCTGTTCGAGCGCCTGCCGTACATCGTCATCATCGTCGACGAGCTCAACGATCTGATGATGGTCGCCGCCCGCGATGTGGAGGAGAGCATCACCCGGATCGCCCAGAAGGCTCGTGCCGTCGGCGTCCACCTGATCGTGGCCACGCAGCGCCCATCGGTCAACGTGATCACCGGCGTGATCAAAGCCAACATTCCGGCGCGCGCCGCGTATGCAGTCAACAGCCTGACCGACAGCCGGGTCATTCTCGACCAGCCTGGCGCCGAGAAGCTTGTCGGCAAGGGCGACATGTTGCTGCTGCCCGGCAACTCCAACGTCTCGCAACGCATCCAAGGCTCGTTCGTCAGCGAGGAAGAGGTGCGCAAGGTCGTGGCGCATTGGCGGCGGCAGGCGCCCGAGGTCGTGTACGTCAGTGGGGTCGAGGGCGACGAGAACAGCGGTGGCGGAAGCGGGCTCTTCTCCGGCGCCACCGACGGCGAGGACGAGGACGAGACCCTGTTGCGCCAAGCCATGGAATTGGTGGTTCGCAGCCAGCTCGGCTCGACATCGATGCTGCAGCGCAAGTTGAAGGTCGGCTTCGCCCGGGCAGGCCGGATCATGGACCTGCTCGAGCAAAGTGGTGTGGTGGGGCCCAGCGAGGGCTCAAAAGCTCGCGCTGTGCTGATGACCGTCGAAGAGTTCGAGCTCCTTCAGCAGGCGCACCGCAACCGCGATCTGTGAGGGCCCAGGTCAGCCGGTGACAACGCCGACTTCGAACGATCCAACGTTCTGCGTCAGCTCACAGAACGACGGCCGTTCAAGGAGCTGACAGGGAAGTCAGCACAGCGCTGGAACTTCGGTTCGGCGGGCGTTGTTCGGGTGGTCCCGACAACCTCGGGGAACGCATGCGGCGTCGGTAGCCTGGTGGGTCGTGGCACAGCGGTTTTACGTCGAGACCCTGGGATGCCCGAAGAACCAGGTCGACAGCGACAAGCTGGTCGGCACGCTGCTGGCCGACGGGATGACACCGACCGACGATGCGGCGCTCGCCGACCTGGTCGTCGTCAACACCTGTGCGTTCATCGACGAGGCCCGCAAGGAGTCGATCGACACCATCCTCGCGCTGGAGGATCAACGCAAGGACGGCGCCCGTCTGGTCGTCACCGGGTGCATGGCCGAGCGCTACGGCGACGAACTTGCCGCCGCACTGCCAGAGGTCGACCAGGTCGCCGGTTTCGGGGTACCGATCAACCTTGGCCGTAAGCCGTTGTCGATCAGTGATGCACCGATCCCGATGCTCGATCTGTTGAACCTGCCGCGGCCGAGGTCAACGAGCCCGTGGGCGTACATCAAGATCGCCGAAGGCTGCGATCGCAGCTGCGGCTTCTGCGCAATCCCGTCGTTCAGGGGCCCGCAACGCAGCCGGGACGTGTCGTCGATCCTCGACGAGGTCGAACAACTCGAAGCGCAAGAGATCGTCCTCGTCGCGCAGGACCTTGCGAGCTACGGCAAGGATCGGCCCGACGAACTTGGTGCCGGCTCGATCGTGCCGCTGGTCAAGGCGGTCAGCGAGGTTGCTCCATGGACGCGCCTGCTCTATCTGTACCCCAGCGATCTCACCGACGAGCTGATCGATGCCATCTTGTCGACGGGGGTGCCGTACTTCGACCTGTCGCTGCAGCACGTCAGCAAGCCGCTGTTGCGTCGCATGCGCCGCTGGGGCGACGGTGATCGGTTCTTGCGTCGAATCCAAGACATTCGCGATCGCCAAACCGACGCCGCGTTCCGCAGCAACTTCATCGTCGGCTATCCCGGCGAGACCGAAGAGGATCACGACCAGTTGCTGCGGTTCGTCGAGCAGGCAGAACTCGACTGGTGCGGATTCTTCAAGTACAGCGCCGAGGAGGGGACGTACGCCGTCGGCCTCGATGGTGCGGTCGAGTCGAGCCTGATGAACGAGCGCCTGGCCGAGCTGCGGGAGTTGCAGGACGACATCACCGCCCGTCGGCGCGATGCGCTGATCGGCACCACGGCGAAGGTGCTGGTCGACGAGCCCGGTGTCGCCCGCAGCAGTCGCGAGGCCCCCGAGATCGACGGCGTCATCGAGGTGTCCGCTGAGTTGGCGGTGGGTTCCTTCGCTACGGTCGAGATTGTGGACGCGCAGGGAACCGATCTGGTGGGTGCCACGGTGGCGTCGTGACCACTCGCACCTACGACGCCTCGGCCCGGCTGACTCCGGCCAACGTGATCACCGTGGCCCGTCTGGTCACCTCCCCGTTACTGTTTGCCCTGGTCCTCAGCAGCGGCCCCAGCTACCGCGCCTTCGCCCTGGGCTTCCTCATCGCCGCCACCGACGGGGTCGACGGCTATTTGGCCCGGCGCATGGGCGCCACCCGCAGCGGCGCCTTCCTCGACCCGTTGGCCGACAAGGTGTTGGTGTTGGGCACCTTGGTGGCCCTGGTCCAGGTGGACATCTTGCCCTGGGCCCCGGTGGTGTTGGTGGCCGCCCGGGAGCTGGGAATCAGCGTCTACCGGGCCTTTTGGGCTCGCCGCAGCCTGGCTATTCCTGCCCGTAAAGGGGCCAAGATCAAGACCGTGGTCCAAGAGGCCGCCGTCGGGTTGGCCCTGCTGCCAGTGATCGGCAAGGAACGGCCGGGGGTGGCGCTGACCGTGTTGTGGATCGCGG
>JANOJI010000112.1:0-28813 GCA_031408175.1 Ilumatobacteraceae bacterium | reverse complement strand
CTGCCCATCGGCACGCAGTAGCCCACGCCCACGAACCGACATGCCTCGTCGGCGCCGAAACCCGCGACACAGCTCAATGTGTGCGTCCGCTGGGTTTCGAACCCAGAACTGCGGACTGAAGAGTCGGTTCCGAATCGTCCCCGACAGTCGCGTTCAGTCCCGCAGCGTCCCGGATAGTCCCGTAGTAGATGGGATGAAAGGGGGGATGACCTAGACATGGGCGACTGACATGTCCCCCGGTCCATTGGGCGCGATTACGGAAGCCCGCTTACCCAAATCGAACCCGTTGAGCCTGTTCGGGCGCGACATCGGAACTGGCACTACCGATATCGCGCCCGACAGTCGTAGCGGCGGCGCGTTGCAGTGCCAATCGGCCCAGGTAGTGACCCACTGAGTTATGCGTCCGAGCCTGATGGGCCGTCTGGGTGTTGTGAGGACGACGTCAACGGCGTCTCGGTTCGTGTTTTGATCGAGTGCCTTGTTCGGCTCGAGCGATTCTCGAATACGGCTGGTGACAAGCCGCCGAGAACTTCGACCTGAATCCCGCCGGGTTTGATGGAGGCTCGTGCCATTGGGTGACAGCGCTGGTGGCGGCTGACGTTGACCCACCTCCGAGACCGACTCGGGACTCTCCGAGGTTCGAGTCCGCGCAGTTGACCTCTGAACCCGTAAGCAGCGTTCAGCTGTCTATGGCTCGTTTGTCTGATCCGAACTCGCTGTAGCAAGAACGCCGTTGCCGAGCCCACGTGGCAGTGAAAGAATCGCCATGCGCAGTTTGTTCGGCATGGTCGATTGACCCGCCGAAGCCAGTCTCTGCTGACGAACGAGAACCCGTTCCCGACGTGTTGGAAAAGGGGGCAGATAATGTCGAAGCTCGAGCCTCGACTGCGGAACGCCTTGCTCGCCTGGCGAGTTCAGCGCGGCGACGATCCCGAGGATGCGCCGCGAACAGCGGAGTTGAAGGCGATCGCCGACCAACGAATCTCGGTCGTGGTGACCTACACGGGCGACATCGCCGAGCTCTGGGCAGCCGGGCTCGACACGGGTTTCGACCACGGCGGCTTCGTGACGGGCCACATCGACTTCCGCGATGTCGAGCGCCTCGACTCGGTGCCCGGGGTGGTGCTCGTCGAGATGGAACCTCCTGACAAGTTGCTGCTCGACAAGAGTGTCACCGAGATGCGCGTCCCGTGGAAGGTGCCACCCACCGATCCGTGGCCGGGGCAGGGCTCCAATGTGATCGTGGCCGTGATCGACACCGGCATCGACATCTTCCACGACTCGTTCCGCAAGCCCGACAACACCTCGCGGATCCTCGAGCTGTGGGACCAGTCGGCGACCACCGGCGGCAGCGCACCCCCGGCACCGTTCGAGCAAGTCGGGAGGGTCTACAACCAGGCGCAGATCAACGCCGGGCTCACGGCTGGCCCACCGTTCCAGAGCGTCGATATCGTCGGCCACGGCACCCACGTCGCCGGCATCGCCGCTGGCAATGGGCGTCAGGACGACCGGTGCTCGTCCCCCGGTCGCTACGTCGGCGTGGCGCCCCTGGCCGACCTCCTGATCGTCAAGGCAATCGCTCTCCCGCCGGGCAGCACGCCGGCGGTGGGTGATGCGCTGACCTGGTGTGCGCAGGCCGGATCTCGCCTCCCGGGCAACAAGCGCGTCGTGATCAACTGCAGCTTCGGCTCACACAACGGCCCCCACGACGGCACAAGCGTCCGCGATCGACAAATCGACGCCATTCTGCGACCAGCCGCCGGAATTCCGCCCGGCATCGCGATCGTCTGCGCCGCGGGTAACGAAGGGGATTCGAGCATCCACGAAGGCGGGACCGTGCCGGCCAACGGCTCCAGCCAGGTGAAGTTCTACATCCCCGAAAAGTCTGCCCGGCCCGACGTCATCCAGGTCTGGTACAACGGCACCGCGACGCTGACCGCCACGCTGACCGCAGAACCGAGCTCAGCGCAGCCGCCCCCCGACACGACCGGGCCGATCTTGCCGGGTGCGGCAGGCTCGCCGTTCACCATCGGCGACATGAAGATCGCCGCGACCTCGTCGACGGCGCCGCAACCCCTCAACAACAACAAGAAGCTGATCGACCTCACCATCAGCGTGCCCGCCGGCTCGACAGTTCGGTCCGGGGTGTGGACACTGACCTTGACCGAGACGTCGGGTACAGCCGCCAACTGGGATGCGTGGGCCCAATCCGCCGATGCTGAACCGACGTTCCGCCTGCGCACCGATGTCGGCGAGATCCCTGCGAGGCAACGCAATCACACCGTGGGCTCGCCGGCGACCTCGTTGAACGCGATCGCCGTCGCCAACTACATCGACGACGGCGGCACGCTCAACGACAGCTCGTCCCGCGGTATTTCGCCGATTCCGCCCGGCACACCGGTTGGCGAGGTGAAGCCGACCATCGCCGCACCGGGCACGGGCATCGCCGCCCCCCGCAGCCGCGACGACCCCAAATCGCAATCGTCGTGCTGTGATCAGAAGGTGATCGACAAGCTGGGAACCAGCATGGCGTCACCCCACGTCGCCGGCCTCGTGGCGTTGATGTTCGAGAAGAACAAGGACCTCAACTTCGAGCAGGTGCGTGCCCACCTCCAACACTCGACCCGGATCGAGGGAATTCCCGCTGGAGAGGTACCGCCCGTCTTCGACCCGCTCCTCAACATCCGCGCCAACAACCTGTGGGGTTCTGGCAAGGTGTTCGCTGCCGCCGCACTGGCGGAGATGCCGGCCGCCGTCGGCGGAGGTGGCGGAGGTGGCGGAGGTGGCGGTGGCGGCGGCGGTGGCGGCGGCTCGATCACGTTGACCGAGCCGGAGTGGGGATATACGCCCCACACGATCTTCTCCCGCCTCGGCGAGTGGAGGAACCGCTTCGGCCCTCGGCCCGGATTGATGCTGGCCGCCGCGCTCATCAGCCAGCACGTCGACGAGATCCTGCGCCTGATCAACCAGAACTACCGGGTCGGGGCGATCTGGAAACGAAACGGCGGGCCCGTGCTCGTGCGCCACCTGCTCTACACCCATGAGGCCCACCAAACGCTGCTGCCCGAGGCGGTCGATGGGTGCGACGTCGGCACGTTGATCCAACGGCTGCTGCCGATCCTCGACCGGTTCGGCGGCGATCGGTTGCGGTCGGACATCGACCGCTACCGAGAGTTCGTTCAGCGCTGGCCCGGTGCCGACCTAGCCGGCCTCGATGCGCACGCATTGCGGTTGGGGGGCGTCTCGTGAGCGACCCAGCCGCGCTCGAGTCGCTGGCCCGCATCGTCGGCGATGCACTCGCGCCGCTGGCCACCCGGCTTCAGGGCGACCAGGCACTCGAGACGCTGGCCGAGTTGGGACTGCGGGTGCCGGTGGGCGCGTCCGGCGTGGTCCAGGGTCTGCAGGAGGCGGCTACCGCCTGCTCGCAGCTGCCGGCCGCGGTCACTGCGCTCATCGACGCCTCCGGTGGGAGCGACGACGGCGCGCTGATCGCGGCAGCCGTGAACCTCGGCCAGCTGATCGTTCGCGCCGGGGTCGCGTTAGCGGAGCTCGGCAGCGCCTTGGACACCGTCATCCAAGGTGACGGCGCCCTCTCTCCGGCCCAGAAGACGCGCCTCGGTGACATCGTCGACAAGCTGCCAGACCGATTGCTGCACCTCGCGCTCATCACCTACGTCGAGGACAATCAGCCGGCAGTGAAGGGCGCGCTGGAGCTGGCCGGGCTGTTCGACGACGTCGCGATCGATGCGGACCCCGCCGACTCGAGCCTGCCCGCCCACCGACTCCGGCAGGTGCGCTTCGACCGCATCGGTCCGCTCTTCTCCGACCCGGCCGAGCATCTGCGGACCATGTACGGCTTCGGCACGGCTGGCTTCGATGGCGCGGAGCTGTTCCGTCGCATCAAGCAGATGGTCGACCGGCCCGACGCCGAAGCCCTGATCATCGAGGCGCCCGGACTGCCGACCGTGCTCGAGGCCTGGCTGTTCCGCATGGAAGTTCTGCCCGGCGCCCTGCCGGCGCTCGGGATCCGCATCCGCGTGCCGGCCGAGAAGGACCTCGACGTGAGCACGCCGCTGGCCGGACCGTGGTCCGCCACTGTCAAGTCGTCGGCCCGCTTCGAAGGCGGCATCGAGTTCCGACTCCACCCCACCGACGGGCTCCGCGTCGAGCCGCCCACCGCGGCGGCGTCGATCGACGTGGCTCTCGGGGTCAAGGCCGAGAACAGCGACGGCTCACCGATCATCCTGATCGGTCAGGCGGGCGGCAGTCGCCTCGAATTGCAGACATTCGCCCTGCAGTTCCCGATCAAGCTGACGGCGTCGGCCGGCTCACCGTCCCCGGAGGTCGACGTCGGCGTCGCGATCGAACTGAAGGGCGGCAAAGTCGTCATCGACGGCTCCAGTGCGGATGGTTTTCTCGCCACCCTCATCGGCGGCATCAACGTGGAGTCGGCCTTCGACCTCGCGGCGGCATACGACACCGCCGAGGGCCTGCGGTTCACCGGCAGCGCCACGATAGAGATCTCGATCCCAATCCACCTCTCGCTCGGCCCGATCGAGATCCCCAAGATCTACCTGATCGGTGGATTCGCGAACGGCGCGATCCCGATCGAGTTCTCCGTCGATCTCGCGGCCAACCTCGGCCCGCTGCAAGCCAGCGTCAGCCGTATGGGCGCCAAGGCCGCCATCTCGTTCCCCGACGGCGGCGGTAACGCAGGCGTAGCCCAGATCGACGTCGGCTTCAAACCGCCCACGGGCGTTGGCCTGTCGGTCGACGCCGGGATCGTCAAGGGCGGCGGATATCTGTATCTCGACTTCGAGAAGGAGGAATACGCGGGCGCGCTCGAACTCGTGTTCAGCGGGTTCCTCACCTTGAAGGCAATCGGGCTCATCACCACCCGAATGCCCGACGGTTCCGACGGGTTCTCGCTGCTGATCATCATCAGCGCCGAGTTCGGCACCCCGTTCCAACTCGGCTTCGGCTTCACGCTGAACGCGGTCGGCGGCCTGCTCGGGCTGAACCGCACGATGGAGCTCGAGCGGATCGCCGCCGGCGTTCGCACCGGCGCCATCGAGAGCGTGATGTTCCCCAACGACATCATCGAGAACGCGCCGCGCATCATCAGCGACCTGCGCGAGTTCTTCCCGCCGGCGCAGGACACGTTCCTCATCGGTCCGATGGCCAAGCTCGGTTGGGGTACGCCGTCGCTCGTTACCGCCTCGATCGGCATCATCATCGAGATCCCGCCTGGAAACATCGCGATTCTCGGCGTGCTGAAGGTGGTGTTGCCCGACGAGGACGCCGCCTTGATCGTGATCCAGGTCAACTTCATCGGCGCTCTCGAAGTCGACAAGCAGCGGCTGTGGTTCTTTGCCGGCCTCTTCGAGTCGCGAGTGCTGTTCATCACGCTCGAAGGCGAGATGGGTCTGTTGATCGCATGGGGCGACGATGCCAACTTCGTGCTCAGCGTCGGCGGGTTCCACCCGTCGTTCAACCCGCCACCACTGCCGTTCCCCAACCCGAAGCGGATCGCGATCAGCATCCTCAACGAGTCGTTCGCCCGCATCAGGGTGGAGGGCTACTTCGCGGTCACGTCGAACACGGTCCAATTCGGTGCCAGTATCGACGTGTTCTTCGGCCTAAGCGACTTCGGCATCTCGGGCTTCCTCGGGTTCGACGCTCTGTTCCAGTTCTCGCCGTTCTACTTCATCGTCACGATCTCGGCGTCGCTCGACGTCAAGGTGTTCGGGATCGGCCTGTTCAGCGTGCGCATGCGCGGCGAGCTGGAGGGCACGTCGCCGTGGCACATCGAAGGCGAAGGCTCGATCTCGCTGCTGTTCTTCGACATCGACGTGCCGTTCAGCCACACGTGGGGCGAGAGCGAGGACACAACGCTGCCGCCGATCCAGGTGATGCCCCTGCTCTCCGCCGAGTTCGACAAGGTCGCCAACTGGACCGCCGAGCTCCCGACCGCCTGCAACCTGCTCGTGTCGCTCCGCAAGATCGAAGCCACCGAAGACCTGATCCTGCACCCCGTCGGCGTGCTCAAGGTGAACCAGCGGGCGATCCCCCTCGATCTCGACCTCGCCAAGGTGGGCAACCAGCGACCGACCGACGCCAAACGGATCACGGTCGAGTTGCTCGACGCTAACCTGCGCAAGCTCGCCGACGCCCAGGAATCGTTCGCGACCGCCCAGTTCCGCGACCTCAGCGACGCCGCCAAGCTCAGTTCGCCGGCCTACGAGAAGCAGCACTCCGGCGTCGAGCTGTCGGTCTCCGATACCGCCATCACCGCACACTCCGCGGTCAAGCGGGTCGTGCGGTACGAGGAGGTCATCATCGATTCCAACTTCAAGGGACACGTCAAGCGGTTCGTCGGGTTCGCGCTCGACCTGTTCGTCCACTTCCTCGCCGGCAACGCCGCCAGCCGCTCGACCCTGTCGGCGTCGGTGAAGCTCCAGAAGGCGCCCGTCGATCAGAAGATCACGGTCAACGAGGCGACGTACGTCGTCGCGTCGAACATCGACAACACCGCCCACGGTGATGGGTCGACGTTCACGAGCCACGCTGCAGCCGTCGACTTCCTCCGCGCCGAAGCAGCCCGGTCGGCGACGCTCGCGACCACTTTGCACGTGATCCCGGCCACCGAAGTGCAGGTGGCGGCGTGAGCGACACGATCGGCACCTACACGTTCCTGCCCTGGCTCCGACAGGGCATCGCCAACGAGATCCAGACAGTGGACCTCGACGCCACCGTCAAGACGCGCGCCTCGGTGACGGTCAACCTGAACCTGAAGGGAACCGGCGGCGGGGGTGGCGACGTGAACTCGCCGGTGACCCGCCACGTCGCCCTCTACGGCCCCGGCGACATCATCGGTATCGAGGCGGCCGCAATCATCAAGCACGAGCCCCTCGACTGGATCACCAACTTCGAGCCGAACTACCTGCCGTACATCGAGTTCTACGACGAGGACTTCGCGTACCGGTACACGCCGGCGGTACCGGCCGGCGGACGCCTGCGACCGTGGATCAGCTTGGCGGTGCTCACCGAGGAGGAGTTCAAGGAGGGTGGCAACATCCTCGGTAAGCCGTTGTCGTTCATCGAAATCGCGGCCCCGTCAATGGAGGCTGTGTTTCCGCCGGCGGACGAGCTGTGGGCGTGGGCCCACGTGCACTGCAACCAGAACCTGGCAGGCAACGCGTCGGCGCCGCAGGCTCCGAACATGGCCAGCGTCCTGACCAAGCTCGAATCGTTGCTTGCCCAGCAGCCCGACCTGGCGTACTCGCGGGTGATCTGTCCACGCAAGCTCGCGCCGAACACGGGGTACCACGCCTTCCTGATACCGACGTTCGAGACTGGGCGGCTCGCCGGGCTCGGCCTCGACCCGGCCACCGCGGCCCACGCCACGGCCTCGGCCTGGGGTCCGGGGCGCGACGTGCCAACTCTGATGCCGTTCTACTTTCGCTGGTACTTCCGCACGGGCTCCGAGGGGGACTTCGAGTTCCTGGTGCGGCTGCTCGAGCCCCGCCCGGCCGACGAACGTGTCGGCCGACGCGACATCGACGTGCTGCGGCCCGGGGCGAACATCGCGGGCATCACCGACACCGAGCTCGACGGGGTGTTGAAGCTCGGCGGCGCCCTGTTGGCGCCCCTTACCGACGACGCCGAAGCCGTGCTCGAGAAGTGGGAGAAGTGGGACGAGCCCTATCCGCACGAGTTCCAGACCGACCTCGCCAAGTTCGTCAACCTGCCGGATGACTACGCGCAGCAGGCAGCCGACGCCGCCAATCAGGCAAGCGGGCTCGGCGATGCGATTCGCAACGACCCCGACCCGCTGATCACCCCGCCGATCTATGGCCGCTGGCACGCGCTGACGCCGCGAGTACTCACCGACGCCGACGGCAACGATTTGCCCGACAACCGAAACTGGGTGCACCAGCTCAACTTGGATCCTCGCTGGCGCAGCGCGGCGGGCTTCGGCACCGACATCATCGTCGCCAACCAAGAGGCGTACATGGACGCGGCCTGGGACCAGGTCGGCAGCGTGATCGAGGCGAACCGGCGGATCCGGCTCGCCCAACTCGCCAAGCTCACGTCGCAGACGTGGTACGTCAGTCATCTCGTGCCGACGCGCACGCTCGGCCACGGCCGGGTGATGATGCTGACGGCACCGATCCAGAAGCGCGTGATCGCCGACGGGCTCACGGTGTTCCACCAGGTTCGCCAAAGCGCGGTCACTCCCGCAATCACGTCGGCTCCGTTGCGCCGGATGCTCCGGCCCAACGCCCGGCTGCACCGGCTCGCCGGATTCGACGATGCCGTGAATGCCAACACACTGATCGACCGCGTCAACAGAAGCGAGGTCACCGCCGCACCACCGAACACCGTGCCACCCGACCTGCAGACCGTGGAGGATGTCGCCGACGAGATGCGTCCCGACGGTTTCGCCGGCACGGTACTCCGCTGGTTACGAGATCACCGCCGGCTGCGGTTCGTCCCGCTCGTCCTCGCACTGATCGTGCTCTTCGTGCTGTTGTTGCTGCGAGCCGGGCCGGCGCTCTGGGCGGGCGGGCTGGTCGTCGTGGCCGCCCTCGTGTACCTGTGGTGGAGGCTCACGGGGCTCGTGCACGACGGCGACGAGGCCGATTCGATCACAGGTGCGAACCAGACCCCCGGTTCGGTCGACACGCTTCCGAGCAGCAACGACTTCGTGCTCACCCCAGCACTCGACCTGTCGGCGCTCACCCCGGACGCGCCACCTCAGTCGGCGACCAAGGGTGGCACCGACAGCGCGCAGGCCGTCCGCTTCAAGACCGCACTTCGAGACGCGTACACCACGCTGCAGACCGGACGGGTCGCGGGCATCAAGCCGGCGTTCCGACCGATCGACGTCGCGACATTGACTGACGCCACCCTCGTGGCGCTCGACCCGGCTACCACGATCCCGCGCTACGTGTTCGGGCAGATCGAGATTCCGGCTCACATCATCGACCTGATCGGTGAGACGTTCACCGAAGCGATGGCCTACCCTGAGCTCGACATCCCGATGTACAAGCCGCTGGCCGACAAGTCGACCGAGCTGTTCGTGCCCAACCTCAGCTTCATCGAGCAGAACACGATCACCCTGCTCAACACCAACCAGCGGTTCATCGAGTCGTACATGGTCGGCATCAACCATGAGTTCGCCCGGGAGCTGCTCTGGCGCGAGTACCCAACCGATCAGCGCGGCAGCTACTTCCGTCAGTTCTGGGACGTCAGCACATTCCTGAGCGGCACCGCCAACGACGCCGCCAGGCGGGAGGAGCTGAAGGACATTCCACCGCTTCATCTGTGGTCGAAGATCTCCGAGCTCGGCGACCACGACCACCGAGAGCAGGGGATGGAGAACGAAGAGGAGCTCGTCCTGGTGATCAGGGGCGAGTTGCTGAAGAAGTATCCCAACGCCGTGATCTATGCCCATCAGGCGAAGTGGCAGCCAACGAGTGACACAGATCCAATGCCCGACAAGAGCAAGGAACGGATCTTCGACCCCGCCGTGCCCATCAAGACCCCGCTGTACGAGGCCAAGGTGCAGCCCGACATCTACTTCTTCGGCTTCGACCTGGTCGAGGACGAGGCCCGCGGCGACGACACCGTCGACGACAAACCCGGCTGGTTCTTCGTCATCAAGGAGCGACCGGGCGAACCACACTTCGGCCTCGACATCGAACGCGATGGCGCGATCCAGATATGGAACGACCTCGCGTGGGACGACGTGGTGCCGGGTGTCTCCGACGGCGACTTCATCTCGATCGCCACTGCCCCGCACCGCACCCTGCCCGCCACGGCGCCGTCGGGCAGCGACCAGGAGAAGAAGGTGCAATGGGACGAGGACCACCTGCTCAGTTGGGGCGCCGGCATCACGTCGGCCGAGCTGGCCTACATCCTGTTCCAGGCGCCGGTGCTGATTGGTGTGCACGCATCGGAAATGCTGCCGGAGAGCTAGCGAGCGACCATGGCCGACTTCCAACCGACCCAGCAAGCACTGAACGCAGCCCGCGCCGCGCACGCCGCCGCACGTCGAGAGCTGTTCGTCGCCGGCGAGCAACTCCGCAAGCTGCACCGCCGACGCGCCGAGATCGGTCGGCGGCGCACCGACCGCACCGATGCCGCGCTGGCGGCACTCGACGCCGAGGAGCGCGAGTTGACCGCGACGATCGGTCGTCTTGACGCACGCCAGCGCGCCGGTGCCGACGCGCTGGCTGCTCAGATCGATCTGTTCCAGGCGTTCGCCGATCCCGTCGAGAACCTGGCCCGGCTCGACGACAGCATCCCGATCCTGCTGCTGCCGTTGCGCATCGAGACCCGCTTCAAGGACGTCATCGTCGACGACGTCGCCCGCCAGCAGTTGTGGGTGCGGGCATACCCCGACGACATCGCCGTCGACACGTTCGAAGAGGTGCTCGCCGAGGTCGAGATCTCGAACGCCCGCATCTACTGGACCAACATCTGGAAGGCGGGCGGCGACGACGGCCTGAAGCGCGCGGCCTGGCAGTCGCTGGTGAAGAGCCACGGAGCCGGACGGGCCCACTGGATCATCCAGCAGGTCGGGCCGCTCAACGCCGACGACGAGCCGGTCGCCGCGCCCGGCGAGCACCTGCTGGTCGTGGTCACCGACGAACCGCTTCCGGGCGCCGAGAAATCGCCGGCGCAGAGCTACTGGCGCGATGTGTTCCTCGCCGGTAGCAATCGGAGCGACCTCGACGCGGCCTACGCCGCGTTCGCGGTAGCGGTGGGCGCGACCAGGGCCGAGATCATCGCCACGAGCTACGTGCCCCAGAACCTCGCAACACCGGCACCCACCACGGATCCGCCGCCCGTCGTGCGGGTCGAGTTCCTCGAAATGCCCGACGCAGACACCATCGACAGCCAGCAGCAACCGTGGATGAACGCCGCCGACACGGCGGTGCTGCCCGAACGGTTGGTAGTGCTCGGATTCAACGGTACCGAGCAGACTCTGTTCCACGTGGGTCGCGTGATCCCTCCCGACCTCGCGATCGGGCCGGACCCGACAGCTCCTGCGGACGAGCAGCTCCGCTTGGAAGACGGTGAGCTGGTGGTGCCCGAAGCCCTCAGCTGGCTGACCGACTTCGACGACGCGGTAACCAACGGCATGGGAATGCGCATCGAGTTGAACCCCACGCAGGCCCGGGCCGGCTTCGACCGCCTGTTCGTGCTCGGCGTTCGGCTATCGGCCGACGCCGAGACCGGGGCAGCCCAGCTCGAACGGCTGATCACCAATCATCAACGCAGCCGCAAAGGCCTCAGCCTGCTGCCCCAGGGCGCGCCCACCAACAACGTCGAGGACGACGCGTCGGGCTACACATGGCGCGAGGACGCCGACCTGAGCTACGAGCACTACTTCGCGCAGGACACGTCCGACGACCCCGCCGACTGGCACACGAAGAAGGACGGCCGATGGCTGGCCGAGTCACTAGGCATCAACGCCGAGATCGTCAAAGCGTCACCGAACTACTACGTCACCGACCAATGCGAGGCCCGCGCCATGAACCAGGCGCTCTGGCCGGCGACGCTCGGCTACTTCATGGAACAGATGATGGAACCGCTGTTCGACGACAGCATCGTCATCAGCACACGTGCCTGGTTCAACCGTTACGTGGTCGGCCGCGGCACGATCCCGGCCATCCGAGTGGGCCGTCAGCCGTACGGCGTGCTGCCAGCGGCGCCGTTCTCGCGCTTGGGATGGATCGACCGCGAGGGGCTCTCGAACGATGTCGTCGACACCGGCATTCCCGACCAGGCGCGGTTCCTCACGGCGCTGTACGAGCTGATCCGCAGGGTCGACGTGCGATGGACCGACATGGCAGCCGGTGTGTCGCACATCGGCAAGCCCGGCGTCGACCCGCACCAAGCGCTGCTCGACGTGGTTGGTCTACATCCGTCGTCGGTCGAGTTCTACCAGCGTTATGCCGAGAGCGCCGAGCAGCTCTACAACCGGTTCAAGCTGTCGGGCAATGGCGGCGAGTTCCTCGCGGCGCTCATTGCGCTCGGCTACGTGGCGAGCGGTATCGATCTGCTCGAGACGCTCGGGTACGAGACCGATGATGACGACGACGTCCCCGAGATCTTGAACAAGTTGTTCGTGCAGGCGGCAAACCTGCTCAAAGGGCCCGTCATCGACGACGTGCCGCTGTCGGAGACCGAACCGATCCGGCCGTACCGGCCCGACGGCACCAACTATCTCGAGTGGCTTGTCAGCGCATCGCGCAGCTCGCACGACGTGCTGCGAAAGCAGGCCGGGTTCCTCGACGACAAGCCGCCCACAGCGTTGCTCTATCTGATGCTGCATCGCGCCATCGACCTCGGGTACGTCACGACCGGCATCGAGCTCCACCGCGACGCCGATCTGCTGAGCGACGACCAGTTCCTCGCCGCGCGGCGCGAACCGAAGTTCATCCACATCGAGGAAGCAGAGCAGGACGCCGGAAGCCCATGGCAGTACCTCTACAAGGTCGAACCGCTGATCACGAACGAAGCCCACGTCACGATCGGCTCGTTCATCGCGTCGATCCTCGCCGAACGCAACCCATACCTCAACACTCAGGTGGAGGCGATCGAACGGTTGATGGGCGCGCCCACCGCCCGGCTCGAGCGGGCGTTCGCCGAGCACATCGACTGCTGCACCAACCGCCTCGACGCGTGGTGGCTGGGGCTCGTGAACGTGCAGCTCGGTCTGATGCGCGCGGTGCCCACCGACGAGATCGGTGGCGTGGTGACGGACTCCGGTCAGGGCACGACGCGGCGGGGCTGCTACCTCGGCGCCTATGGGTGGGTCGAAGACCTACGGCCTGACAACCGCACCCTCGCACCAGTCGAACTGCCGGCCGATCTCGAACTGATCTTCAACAAGCCGGGACAGGCGCCGCTTGGCTTCGACGACCAGAACTTCGGTTACATCCACGCCCCGTCGCTCGACCAAGCCGTTACCGCGGCCGTACTACGCAACGGCTATCTCGCCAACGCCACCCCGGCCAACCCCGGATCACTTGCGATCAATCTCACCTCACAGCGCGTGCGGATGGCCATGGACGTGATCGAGGGGATGCGCAATGGTCAGAGCCTCGGTGCGCTACTCGGCTACCACCTCGAACGCGGGCTCCACGATCGGCCCGGGTTGTTCCTCGACTCGGTGATCCTCGAGCTGCGCAAGCAGTTCCCGCTCGTTGCGAACCGGTTCGCCACCACCCGAGTCGGCGACGACACCGCCATCGAGAGCGTCGAGGCCCGCAACGTGGTCGACGGCCTCTCGCTGGTCGAGCACGTGCTGAAACAGACCGAGGCCAATCGAAAGTACCCGTTCGGATTGGAGAACGCGCTGCCCGAGATCGCCGATCCAGTGGCGCGCGCCGCGCTCGACGACGAGGTCGACGACGTCCTAGACATCCACGATGCCGTCGCCGACCTGGCCACGGCAGAGAGCGTGTATCAAGTTGTGCGCGGCAACTACGACCGGGCGGCGAGCACGCTCGATGCATACAGCAAGGGCAACTTCCCTCCCACACCAGAGGTCGTGCAGACGCCTCGCAGCGGTGTCACGCTCACTCATCGCGTGGGCATTCACCTCCCGGCCGGCATCGACCCTGACGCTCCCGGCAACACCACGCCGCGGTCCAAGGGCGAGCCGGGGGTCAATGCGTGGTTGGCGACGCTGCTGCCACCGATGAACCTCATCTACTGCCAGGTCGACTTCTTCGATCATGGTCTCGGCATCGATCGCTCGGTCGAGGTCACGGCGGCTGATCTCGCCCTGCTCCCCACCGATCTGCTCTACACGGTCAACGGCGACGGTGACCAGGACATGACGGCGCTCGACGATCTGATCCTCCGCCACCTCGTCACCACCGAGGCCCCGCGGCCCGATGCCGATATCCGAATCCGCTATCGCGACCGCCGACCCGGCATGTTCTCGTTCTTCGAGCTCAGCCCGCTGCTCGCCGACCTGCACGCACTCCTGCTGCGCTCGCGCCCACTCAGGCCGACCGACATGCGTCTGCCCAACGAGGCCCGCACGGGGGAGGATGTCGCCGAGATCAGGCCCGTCAAGGTGACCCGCGTCCGAGCATTGCTCGACGGCCACCGCGACGACCTCGAACAGTACGTCGACGCCATCGGCCTGCTGCTCGACGATCCGGACGAGGTCGTTGCCACGGCGAACGCGATCGACAACATCGATGCGCTGATCGACGACTACTCGGCGATCGCCGATGCGATGAGCCGCTTCGGCCTGCCCGGATCCTCGCTCGGTTTTGCCTGGGACTGGCGTCGGCGCGTGTTCGTCGACCTCGCCACCATACTCGGCGATCTGGCCACCCGCTGGACCGACCGGCTCGCCGAGTTCGAGCAGATGATGACGGACTTTCCTGGCCTCGCCCCGACGATGACCAACGACGAGCAGATTGCCTGGTTGCTGCGAGCGGGGCTGCTCATCACGACCGAGGTCATCGTGCCGCCCGCTTCGGGTGATCCACTCGATCTCGTCCAGACGCTGACCACCACCAAACTGGCGTTCGTCGCCGCCCTGGCCAACCTGTCGGGCATCCTGCCGTCGGCGGCCAAAGTGAGCGATCTGTACCGGGCGCTGGAGGCAAGGATCGCCCTGATCGCCCTGCACGACCCTGAGGGTCTCGACCTCGATGCCGACCGGACCGGCATCGTCGCCTTCGCGGCGGCGCTGCGCTCGAAGGCGAAGTCGCTGCACGCCGATGTCGAGCGACGCCTTGCCGATGCCGACCTGCTGATCGTCGGCGACCCCGCCGATACACCGGCCGAACGCATCGAAGCGTTGACCGAGGCGATGCGTCTGCTCACGAGCGCCGAGTTCGTCGTGTTGCCCGAGTTCGCGTTGGGCGCGGACCACGCGGCCGAGTGGCAGGCCGCCTACGACGACCGTGCCAAGCTGCTCGACTACCTGCACAACGACGCCGGCGTCGACTTCCCCGTCGACGACTGGCTGTACGGCGTGGCTCGCGTGCGGGAGAAGATCCACCACGTCGAGAGCGCGACGATGTTCGTCGAGGCCTTAGTGGGCGGGTCGATGAGCCTCGACCCGGTGCAGTTCCCCGTCCGGGCCAACGACGCCTGGCTCGGCCTCCGGTTCCCCGACACACAACCCGGCAGCGCGGAGCCCTTCACCATCGACGAGGACAAGCTGCTCTACACGGCCCACTACGCCGGGCCGTTCGTCGCTTCTGCGCCACGCCACTGTGGTGTGCTGGTCGACGAGTGGACCGAGGTGATCCCGCGCACCGAGGAGACGACCGGCATCGCGTTCCACTACGACCGACCCAACACCGAACCGCCTCAGACGCTGCTGCTGGCGTTGCCGGCCGACTTCACCGGCAGTTGGGCCTGGAACGACCTGGTCGACACGCTGCACGAGACCCTCGACATGGCCCGCAAGCGGGCGGTCGAACCACGCCACGTCGACGACACCGAGTACGCGCGGTTCCTTCCCGCCGTGCTGTCGTCGGTGACGCGTCATCCGATCTTCAGCATGCTCAACCTGGCGTTCAACAACGCGGTGCAGTTCGCTGCCGACTGAATGGTGATCCCATGAACCAACTCATCGCGATCGAAAACATCGACGAGGTCTTGACCCGAAAGCTCCTGCTGCCGACGATCGTCATGTGGAACCGGCTGGAGGGTCGGCCGCGCCGCGATGACTTCGTGCGGGCGTTGCGCGCCGAGGTGCGCGACCCGCTCTGGATGCTCAGCAAGCAGTGGCAGGTGGGAGAGTTCCAAGGCGACGACGCTGGCTCTCCGGTGTTCGCCAAGGTGCACATCGACACGACCCGCATCACCCGCTACCGGCCCGGCGCCGCCGCCGCGGTCGAGTTCGACGACGGGACCCCGCTCGAGACGACGGTCGAGCAGCGACCGATCAACTTCTTCGGGCACGAGCACCTGCTCTCGCTCGACATCCGGCTCGCCATGGGTCGCCAGTGGCTCAAACTGCTCGCCGCTGACGGTCTCAGCGTTCACGCCGCGTCGTTCATCGTTGCGTACGGTTTCGACGAGCCCGATCCGACCTCGCGCTCGGACGCTTTCGTCACTGCCCACGCCACGGTCTGGCAAACCGTCGCAGCGATCGCCGGGCGGGCCATGGATGGTGCGGCGCTGTACTTCTACCTGAAGGCCGATCCGACCCACCGAGCCCACGACGGCGTCGCCGGCATCGCCGACGCAGACAAACCCGCCATCGACCAGCTCGCCGAACGGTTCATCGTCTGGTACGAGGAGCTCTTCCACCAACCGCTGGCCGACACCAACGACGCCTGGAACGGCGCACAGCTTGAATACCAGTTCGCCGTCTCGTCGCCGACCGGCGACGACGACGAGAAGGTGATGGTGGCCGACGAGTACTACCACGGCCACCTCGACTGGTACAGCCTCGACGTCGATTCGCTCGCGCCGTCCCTGGCCGAGGCCGGCGGCGGAACACCACCCGCTGACCCCACCGACTCGTTCACCCATTCGTTCCTGCCGGTGAACGTTCAGTTCGACGGCATGCCCAACACTCGCTGGTGGACGTTCGAGGACAGCCGGACCAGCTTCGGCGACATCAAGCCCGATACGACCGACATCAACAAGCTGTTGCTGATGGAGTTCGGACTCGTGTACGCCAACGACTGGTTCCTGGTGCCGTTCCAGCTGCCGGTGGGTTCGCTGGCGAACATCGCCGGCTTGGCGGTGACAAACGTGTTCGGCGAGCGCACGTGGGTGCGAGCGTCGGGCACCGGGGCGGACGAGGACTGGCAGCGGTGGGCGATGTACAACCTGACGGTCGCGGGCAGCGACGACGTGGCGGCTGACACCACGCTCGTGCTGCTGCCCACCGTGCCCAAGGTGCACGACGGACCACCGCTCGACGACGTGCGCCTGATCCGCGACGAGGTGTCGAACATGGTGTGGGCGGTGGAGAAGTGGATCCCGCTGGCGACCGGCCGCAGCAAGCCCGGCCATGAGGCCGGCACCGAACTCGCCAAGCGGTTCGAGACGATCCTCGACGGCGAGATCGACGGCGGGCTCGTCGTCCCCGACATCCCCGAGGCCGCAGCCACGGTTCGTTACGAACTGATGCGAGGTGTGCCGGAGAACTGGATTCCATTCATTCCGGTGCACGTCGACGGCAACAACCGTGAGATCCAGCTCCAGCGAGCTTCGATGCCGCGCATCATCATCGGCGACCCGAACCCACCGGAGAAGGTCAAGCCCCGTACCGGCCTCATGCGGCTCGGCCTCGACGAGACTCCGCCGCAGCCGTACTTCGTCCACGAGGAGGAGGTACCGCGCGCCGGGGTCAGGGTCACGCAGGGTTTCCAGCGCACCCGCTGGCACGACGGCCGTGTGTTCACGTGGGTCGGGGTGAGGAAGCAGACCGGCCGCGGGGAGGGCCACAGTGGGCTTGTCTTCGACCGCGTCACGCCGACCAATCGACAGGTCCGACCGGCGCTTCGCCGCTTTGTCGATGAGACCTAGACATCCGACTGGGAGGCGGCCCGACCGTTTGTGCCTCGCTACGTTGCGCTGCGAGCCCTCGTTACTACTTGGCCGCCCCAGCGATTGGGTCGACTGCGCTGCGAGCGCGAATCCGATTCTGTCGTTTCCGCCGGCGAGTCCTCGATCCGACCAATAGAGGAGACCACAACGCGCTGCCGTGGGCCCGCCTCGTCGTCGCTGTTTCGTCTCCGACGTCGTTGTCGAGTATCACAGCCATGTCGAGCCATATCTCTACGTTGTAACGGTCGCGACCGGTCGGCGGCAGCTGATTGGTGGTTCTTGCGAACGAGATACAGGTCGACACGCGTGCCGATTGGGGTAATGATTCGACGTGATCGCTCGGAATTGGGGGTAGCGATGAAGCAATTGCTTCTGATCGGCATAGTTGCGTTCGGCGTGGTGCTACTGACAGTCGATCCGAGCGACGCAGTTGCCTACGCGGCTGTGGCATCCCACACTGTCGGCGCAGGCACCAACGAAGCGTCCTCGACGAAGGACACAACTCCCGACTCGACGACATCGACAACGAGCACGACAACGACAACGACGACGGTCCCGAGTCAGCAACGCGACGCCCCGAGCGACGGGGAGACGTTCGCGGCCCTTGTCGCGATTGTGGGAGCGATTCTGCTCGGGGCGACGGTGATCTGGATGGTCCATCGCGCCCATGTTGTGCAACACGAGCTGGCCAGCTCGGCGCTTGCCCGCGGCATCGGGGTGACCGCGACCTCGACATCTGCCGCTGGGCTGGCTGGCGGCCGTGAGTCGGGAGCGGTAGACGGGATCAGCGTCAGCGGGCCCGAGCTACTCGTCGTCGGCGAGAGCGGCAAGTTCACTGTCGACACTGGAGTCGAGAACCCGACGTGGGACGTGACAGGGCTGACGGCGTACTCTCGGCGAAACGCATCTCCACACAGGTTCGAGCTCACACCCAACGAAACCTCTGTCAGTGGCGAAGTCATTGTGCGCTCTGGGGACAGGGTCGCCAAGAAGGCTTTCAAGGTCAATCCGGCGCCGAAACCACCGGCGTTCGTCCTGCAGATGGCAACACGCAGTTGGGGTTTGATCGTGGTGGCGATCGCTGTGGTCTTCGGAGCTGTTGCGCTCGGACTGACGGGGCGTCTCGACGGGGGCAACTTCGTCGCCCTGGTGGCCCCGCTCGCTGCCCTGCTCGGTGTGACGAGCATCGGCGGAGGTCGCAACGACCAGACTGGGGGAAACTGAGATGACCGTTGTCGACGTCCACTGTCACACGTTCAACGCCGACGACTTGCCAGTGAAAGGTTTCGTTCAGCACACCAAGCTGCACGGCGTCGCGCTCGGAGCGGCGTTGGCAACCGTGCTCGATCGAATCATCCAGGCGGTTGCAACCAACTACTCGGCTGAGATGGCGCGGATCGACGGAATTCTCGGACCGCCGTCGCACATGGAAGCGGCTCCCGTACCGATTACTCCCCAAACACCCGAGGAGTTCGAGCGCGAGGTCGACCTCGCGTTGGCGGACCTGCGCAGTTCCGACCCGGCGTCGGTCGACCGAATCGGGCAGGCGATGATCGAGGCCGAGACGCCCGGCTTGGCGACCGGAGGACCGGAGGGCATACGCGACAAGGTGGAGGCTGCCCGCCGGGCGATTCGCTGGGCCAAGATGTTCGGTCGATCTCGACTCGATCAGGTCGCCGATCTTGTGCGTACGTTCGACGACCAGGTCGACCTGTTCACGCCGCTGTTGGTCGACCTCGGTACCGGACTCGGCGATCGCGCCAAGACCTCGAACCGTCAACAGATGGTGCTGTACGAGAAGATCAGCCGGCTGTCGATGTTGGGCCAGCTGCCCGGCGTCGACAAAGCGCAGGTTCACTTCTTCATCGGGTTCGACCCACTTCGTGAGCTTCGGGCGGGTCAGGTGGGCGAGATCGAAACCCAACTCGATCTCATCGAGACGGCGGTCATGAGGTACGGGTTCGTCGGCGTCAAGCTGTATCCACAGATGGGATGGAGGCCGAGCGGCAACGAGCCGTACGGTCCGATCGACCCCGCTGAGGCGGCTCAACTCGACAAGATCGTGGTCAAGCTCGCCGAGTGGGCCGCTGCCAACGACGTCCCCCTGACGGCCCATTGTGCATCATCGAACTTCGCCGACCCAGAGTTCGAAAGACACGGCTTCGGAGGCCCGCTGCAGTGGTCCCCGATCCTCACCACGTTCAAATCACTACATCTCAATCTCGGACATTTCGGGGGCGCGGACGAAGCCACGCCGACGGACGGCTGGCCTTGGTTGATCGCCGCCGCGATGAACACATCGGATTGGCTGTTCGCCGACGTCGGCAATCACCGAGTCGACAAAAAGCAGCTCCTCACCGAGTACCTCGAGATGCTGGCAAAGATGCACAACGGCGCCGCGACAAACCGTGTGCTCGACCGCCTGATGTACGGGTCTGATTGGTTCATGGAAGCGCTCAACCCGCAGCCCGATCAATTCCTCGACACGTACCGGAATGCGTTCCAGCAGGCGTTTGGCGATGCTGCGACGGCGGCGTTCATGGGTGGTAATGCGCTGCACTTCCTAGGTTTCGACAATCCCGACAATCGGAACAACCAGCGCCTGCGAGCCCGCTACGCGAGGTTCACACCCGGGCAACAGCCGAGCTGGCTGGCAGGCTGAGGCAGAGCGATGTCCTTCCTCGACCAGATCCCACCGCTCAAGCTCAACGATCCCGCGGTACGCGAGCTCTGGAACCTGCTCGCCACCAACTACCAGAGCAAGCCGCCGGCACGACAGATGCTGACCGACGCCGACATCGACACATCGCTGATCGATTTCGATCGACCGATGCGTTGGGTCTGGTCGGATTCACTGACGCTCGCCCACAGACAGGCGAAGCTGAAGGCGTTGTTGCAGAACATCATCGACAGCGGTGATGCAGCGATCGCAATCCGCGTCAAGGAGCTACTGGCCGATGAACCGGTCACCGAGTCCACTACTCAGACCGTCGCTGGCACGTGGAAGGCGGCGTCCGTCGGCGGCGCGGAGAAGGTGACGCTGGGAGATCCGACGTTCCTTGACGTCGCCTTCCTACGCCGCGGAACGGAACTGGCTGCCGGCGTCTGCCGATTGCTGGTGACCACAGCTACGGGCAGGTCCCACGGAACCGCGTTCCGGATCACCGACAAGCACCTTCTGACCAATCACCACATGCTGTTCGATCACGACGACGGCATGGCCGAGGTTACGAACGTCGAGATTTGGTTCGGTTACGAGCGGACCTTTGCCGGAGTCGATCTCGAACCGACGGTTCTCCAGGGCGACCTGTCCACTATCGACGGCAACCTCGAACACGACTGGGGCGTGATCTCCACCACCGTGCCGATGCCGAAGGATACACCGAAGATCTCGATCGTCGGAGCCACTCCCGTGAAGGAAGACGACCGGGTGTACATCATTCAGCACCCGAGCGGGTCACCGAAGAAGATCGGGATGATCCACAACGTCGTGAGACACGTCGACCCGAACGTCGTTCAGTACCTGACCGACACCGAAGGTGGCTCGTCGGGATCGCCGGTCTTCAACGAACGGTGGGAGGTCGTCGCCCTTCATCACTGGTGGCTCGAATCGACGACAGATGGGGTCAAGGAGATCCGTAACCAGGGAATCCGCATCGAACGCGTCGCTGAAGGACTTGCGGCGATCGGGGTGATCTGAAATGACGCTCTTCGCAGGCCCGATCAACCTCGCCGATTCTTTGGTCAAGGACCTTCTGAAGCTCATTGGAGCGGGTTTGGAGAGCAAGGAGGACCTCAAGAACTTCCTCGATGCGGCGGGGATCGTGCACGACGACGTCGTTTTCGACGGCTCGGTTGCGGCCGCTCGCCGGAGCACCGTGAACGTGCTCGCGCGCCAGGGCAAGCTTCGGCTGTTCGTCGAGGCGATGCTCGTGGAACCCAACTTCGCCGCGGTTGCTCCAAGGATTCGTGAACTGATCGCGGTCGCGGACAAGCGGGGCGACACCAACGGCGAGATGACGCCGCAGGAACATATTCACGTGGCGATGGTCGGAGTTCGGCCTTTCGTCAACCGCATCAAATTGCGCGCCAACCTTCAGGCGATGTTCGTAGATTCTGGTAGCAAGGTGATGGCTGTCGACGGTCCGAGGTCTTCCGGTCGCAGCTACACGTGGGTTCTTGTCCAGTACGTTGCTCGGCAGATCGGTAAGCAAGCGAAGCTGATCGACCTCACGACGTTTCGGGATACACAGGCGACTCCGGTGGATGTCGCCAACATGATCGCTGTCAAGCTCGGATGGGACCTGCCGGACGACGACGTCACCTCTCAGGACTACACCAAGGGTCGGCTGGTGCTTGGCTGGTTCATCCGCCAGGTCGACCAGAACGGCCCAATCTGCCTCGTGATCGATGGGCTCGACGGGGCGAATCTTGCTGAGGCGACGGTGAGTTTCGTGAGCGACATCGCTACCGCCGCGGGCAACGACGAGTTGGGCGACAGCGTCATAGTGCTGCTCGCTTTCGGGCGCTCACTCACCGATCCGAGTGTTGAACCGTTCGTCCTCAGAGAACCTCCGTTGGCCGCGCTGGCCGGGAACGAAATCACCACCTACCTGCAGGCCGCCGCTCTCAAGAGCGCTCCATTGAGCAACGCCCAAGCGACGAAGCTCGCCGAGAAGCTGTTCGGCAAGCCGCTGCCGGCATCGCTTCCGGTCTCGGTGCTCAGGGACAAGGCTGGCGACTTGAGCAAGGCAGTACTCGGACTCCGCAGCCAAGGAGGCGGGTGATGGGCGGTCAGGGCCTTGGAGCTGTGCAAATTTCGAACGAACGCTTCGAGAAACTACTGCGAAGCCTCGACGAGACCGTTGACGAACGGATCTCTCCCGAACGAACGCTGCTCCGCGAACGCGTCGCTCTGCTCAGCGCCTTCGACCCCGACACACTCGATCTCACTGTTGAGGCCGACCGCCTCGTGCACTCAACTGACGACTCCGTCGGGGACGACTTCGTGCCTGTCGTGACACGCCGCGGTCATCAGTGGAGCCTACGCGACGACATCCGCGTGCAGACCCTTGCCGACCTGGATCGACAGGGACGCCTCCACCGATTCGAAGGCCTGACTGCCGATGACGACGTCGCTTGCCTGATGGCGCGTCTGTACATTCGGGGCGAAGCCCCAGACCTCAAGGATCAGACGATCGAGCAGCTTCAAGGAACAGCATTCGCGTCGGACTGGCTCCAGCAAACCTCGGTGACGGTCCCGTCAGCAACCGAAGCCCGCTCGCGGCAGGCAATCGAGGCCGTGCTGCAGCCGATGCGACAGTTGGTCGCGCAAGGTTTCGTCGGCCGGACCTCGGAACTGGAGCAGCTCGCCGACTACGTCGAGGTGCTGCCGCCGTCGAGGCGGGCCAAGGGGGTGGTTAGGCGCATTCGTCAAGTGCTCCGGATGAGTGAGCAGCCACCTCTCCTGATCTTTGGTCCAGGAGGAGTCGGCAAGTCCACGCTCATGGCTCGGTTCGTCCTCGACCACGTCGACTCCGGCGATGAGTACCGGTTCCCGTTCGCCTACCTCACGTTCGATCGTGAGGAACTGCGCATCGACGTCCCGATGACACTGCTCGCCGACGCGGCTACGCAGCTCGGCGCGATTTTTCCGAAGGTCAGCGACGATGCCGCGGTGCTGTCCCAAACTGCCCGCGCCGCGGTGGCCACCGAACTTGCTGGCTCGCATGCCAACCGGGCCCTGCAGAGCTCTGTGGACGTAACATCCCGAGCGTCGATCCAGGACGAGCAGATTCTCCTCGATCGTTTCGCCACCCTGGTCGAGCGTGCGACAGGCACCCGCGACCTCCCGCTCCTGTGGGTCCTGGACACATTCGAAGTCGCCCAGCGCCGATCACCAGCGGGCGTGGACCGGCTGTGGGACTTCCTCGATCGCTTCCAGAGAGCGTGCCCGCATCTCCGCGTCGTGATCTGTGGCCGCGCACGGATCCCCGGCCGCGCCACCCGCGAGCTGCCCTTGGAGGAGCTCGACCAGACGGCGGCCCACGAACTGCTCCGCATGCAGCTCGCGGACCTCCACCTTCCGGACAGCTTCCTCGGCGCGATCGCCGGTTCTGCCGCGACGAGCCCCGTCAGCCTGCGCGTCGCCGTGATCTTCGTCCGATCGGAGGCGGCCCGTGGCCTGGCCAGCGAGGAACGCCAACGCGACGTACTGCTACGGCTGCGTTCCAACGAGGTTCACGGAGTGCTCTACCGACGGTTTCTCGATCACATCGACAATCTGGAAGTGCGTTCGCTGGCGCATCCAGGGCTGGTGACGCGACGCATCACGCGCGCGCTAATCCAAGATGTCCTTGCCGGGCTCTGCGGGATTCAGGACATCGACGAGGTCAAGGCCCACACGTTGTTCGACGCGCTCCGCCGTGAGGTGTCGCTCGTGGAACCTGATGGTGCAGACGGGCTGAAACAGCGACCGGAGCTTCGCCGCGTCATGCTCCCCATGATCGTCCGCGACGAACCTGAGCTCGTCGCCAAGGTGCGTCGCGCCTGCTTGCGATACTTCCGCAAGCGGAGCGATCCGGGCGCCCGGGTCGAGGAGCTGTATTACCGGTTGGCGCTCGGTCAATCAAGTGTGACCTTGGATCGAGCCTTCGATGTCGACGCAGCGCGCACGTTGATCGATGACATCGACGAACTACCTCCAGGCAGCCGCGTGTACCTGTGGACTCGTCTCGGCCTCACAGCCGATCCAGATCTGTTGGCTCAGGCGGACGACCTGGCGTGGGCAAGGCAGACGGCGTTGACGGCGCGGCGCTTCCTCGACGCAGGCGATCCCAACACAGCTCTCGAGCAGCTGTCAGGACGCTCGGGCGATCACGTGATTCCGCTGACGGCCCCCCTGCAGATCGAGGCCCACGCGACGTTGCGACAATTCGACGAGGCCCTTGCGGTCGCCAGTTCGGCGCTCGCTTGGGCCACCTCGCGTGGCGACGCGGGTGCGTTCATCGACATTGGTCTGATCGCAGCACGCGTGGCCGAGGATGCCGATCAGCCCAATCAAGCAATGAACTGGTTGCGCGATGTGAAGACGGCAGCGACGACGCTGGATGACTTTGTTGCCTCGTGCTCGGCGCAGGTGGGCATGCTCCGGTTGCACCGCAGGCAGGGGTCCACCCAGTCACACGAGGCGCGCTCGCTTCGAGCCGACTTGATCGAGGCGACGAAGCACCTCACTGCACGAGATCGCGACCGAAACCCTTGGCTGGTTCGCGACCTTGCGGCCGAGATCGGCGACTCTGTCCCCGCGATCACCCGCGCTGCCCTCCGATTGCGGGGTGTGAGCGACGATGCCGCGCTCCCGAAGAAGAAGCGCCGAAGGCGCGACCTCGGAGCTACGCCGACGTTGTACGAGCGGGGCCAGATGCAGAGCGACACATTCGACGAATCCCGCAGCGAGGACATATCGAGCGCCTTCAAGGCCGAATCCGACGAGAACGCGTTCTGAGTCAGATAGTCGCGGTTTCCATCATTTGTCGCCAGGCGCAGCCCGTGACTCAAGCCGCGAAAACGGATTCATGCAAAACCCCGGAGTCCCCGAGTCGTTTTCACGCGGATCGTTTCTGCGCGTTACCTGAGATCGACCACGCGTCGAGAATCTGGGAACGACGCACCGAACTGGAGACGATCTGCGCTGCAGTCACCGGTTGGGCGTCGAACGCAGCTGATTCGCGGTGGTACCCATGATCATAGGATTGCGTCTATATAGGGATAGGCCTATATTGAGCTGATGGCGTGGACCATCGTCGGCACGAGCCGGTTCGAGGAATGGTTCACCGGACTCGACGAGGCCGATCGCGCCAGGGTGGAAGACCGAGTAGATCTGCTCGAACAACTCGGCCCGACACTCGGCCGACCGTCGTCGACTCGATCAAAGCAAGTCGGCATCACAACATGAAGGAACTCCGCACAGGCAGCCTGCGCGTCCTGTTCATCTTCGATCCGGTTTCGACAGCAGTGCTGCTGCTCGGAGGCGACAAGCGAGATCGATGGAAAGCGTGGTACGAAACGGCGATCCGGACCGCTGACGACTTGTACGACGAGTACCTGGCCGAGACCAAACAGACGACAACAGAGACGTAGACAGCAAAGGACACGACATGGCAACCAAAAACTGGAGCGATATCAAACGGCAACGGCCGACCTCACAGGAGGCACGCGCCACCGCTCACCTCGAGAACTTGGCCGAAGATCTCGGCCTCCCCTTGGCGGAGCTTCGCCGTTTCGTCGACCTCACTCAGGTCGAACTCGCGCAGCGACTGCTGGTCACGCAGCCCTCCGTGTCGGAGATCGAACGGAGTGAGAGTCCCGCCGTGTCGACCGTGCGACGATACGTCGAAGCCCTCGGCGCACACCTAGAACTCACCGCCGTGTTCGATGATGGCCGACGCATACCGCTGGACGTGTAGTCGCGAACTTCAGCACAACGGCCGGCGCGCCGTCGACGATGCCGCCCCTACACGTCGCCGTCCGCGTACGCGCGACGCAGCTCGTCGGCTGCGTTGACAGAAAGCGCGACCGCTGGGAACGATTCAAGGTCGGATAGCCAGATCTCGAATCGAACGGCGATCTCGTCTTCGGTAAACCCGTCAACGACGACGTCGGTGACCGAATCTTGCGGGCGTCGGCGAGTCATGGATCGACCCTACTCAGCCGGGCGGCCGTGGATTCGTTGTCCGAGATGTTCGGCGGCCGCTTTGTCTGCAGACTGGCGACGGGTTGAGTAGTGGTGGAGCATCACCTGAACTGTGTGGCCTTGGCGGCCCTGACCGCGGCGGGATTGAATCCGGCATCCATCAGTTCGCTGGAGGTCCATTTGCGCAGAGCGAGGATGGTGGCGTCGAAGCTGCCATCGGTGAGGCCGTGCTCCTTGCGCGGTTGGCGCATTCGTCGGGTGAGCAGCTCCGGGCGCAGGGGAGTGCTGCATGTCGGGTCGAGGCTGAACACGAAGCCATCCTGGGCCACGCTCGTTCCACAGATGGAAGCCCGCGCGTCCATCTCGGCAAGGTGCTGTCGGAGCAGATCAACGGTGGCCTCGTCGACGCTGACTGTTCGACTGCTCCTCGTTTTCGTATGCTTTTCGACGACGATCCCGCCGGCATCGTTGATCGCGGTGTCGACGATCAGCTCGTGCCGATCGAGGTGCAGTCGATCGCGTCGCAAGCCCGAGAGCTCACCTCGGCGGAGTCCGGTCGTCGCTCCGAGCTTGAGAACCGGCGCGAGCATTTCGTCGTGTTCGTCGGCGGTGGCCAACAGCCGCAACAGCTCATCCAACTCCGGCGCCGTGGTGTGACGCGGTGTGTGCGTGCTGGTCGGCAACTCGAAGCCATCGACGGGGTTGCTCGTCACCTTGCCGTGACGCTTGCCCCATTTTGAACGCGCCACTCAGGAGCGCGCGGGCGTTGTTTCATCCTGCTGCGTGAGAGACCGGCTCGGCGCATGCGGCCGAAGGCCTTGTCGAGTTCCGCCATCGTGATCGAGCTGGCTCGCTTGTGACCGATCGGCTCCTTGAGCCAGTGCGAGTATGCGTGGGCGTAACCGGTGAGCGTGGAGTGATCCAGTCCTCGATCCTCTCGGGCGACCTCGAGGTACCAGGCGACCAAGTCGTCGACCGTCAACTGCTTGTCGTCTGACGAAGCAGGCGGTGCCCGTCGCCGACTTCGGTGACGAGCGCGGCAAGCGCTTTGGCCGCGTCGTTTCGAGTGCCGTGGACGGTGCGGAACGTGCGGCGACGTTGTCCGAGTCGGTCGACGCCGGCCGTCAGTCCGATCTTCCACACTCCTGGCTTCAGTGCGGCAATCGTCCCAGCACCTCGCGGCGATCGCTTCTTCGATCGTGATGCCGATGACACGGCGCGTTGATCGAGTCGCAAGTGGTCCACTCGAACGCATGCCGGTTCCTCCGCACACGACAGGACCCGGACACCGTCGGCTACAGGGCCCTTCTTGATCTCCCATGCAGCTCGAGCCGCAGTCAGCAGCTTGCCGTCTACGCGGACTTGGCCGCCGCCACCCGGCGACACAGCGCCAAGCCAGATGTGGTGGGCCCAGGAGCGTTCAACTCTCGCTTCGAACCGTGCTCTGTCGAGCGGCATGCGACGAGTCGATCGAACGTCGATGGTGCAGTCTATGGCACCACGTGGTGCCTATCTCACTTCGATAGACTCGGGGTCTCTTCAGAAACTGCCACTGACCTGGTATTTCTTGGTGCGCCCCCTGGGTTTCGAACCCAGAACCTGCGGATTAAGAGTCTCTTCAGAGCCGTTTCTGACCGTTTCTGACAGTCCCTGAAGGGCCCGCTACCAGGGGTGTCAGTCGCTGACCGTTTCTGACCGTCCCCGACTGTCGCGCCAATAGATGGGATGAAATATGCGATGACAACACCTGCGGATTCGTGGATCCGCAGGTCTCGAAAGTCGACCGAGATGTTGACATTGATCCGCGGTTCCACCGACAACCTCGCTAGTTCGGGCAATTCTTCGCTTCGGACGCGGCCAACAGCGGCCTGTCGGAGGCGAGCGGTACGGGATGCGGCGGGAAGCGCCGAACGCCGGCTCTGTGCATGCCCGACAACCGGCGTGGGCGCGATTCCGGTACAGCCAGTACCGAAATCGCGCCCGTTGGACCTGGTCGGGCGCGACCTCAGTACGGGTGGTACCGGTTTCGCGCCCAGCCGCCACCCGTGAACCCTGACGGCCAGGCGCACAGAAGCCTCTGGCGCCCCCTCAGAGCCGCCGATCCGGGATCGACACCATGATCGCGACGTAGTGGAGTGTTTCGCGTCGACCCACGGTGCCTGCAAACACTTCACGGACCGGTCAGCGGCCGGGCAATCGACGAGCGCGGGGCCTGCCGGAGGTCGTCCGGCTCAGTGTGTGCCGAGGTGGTGGTGGAGCTGGGGCGTCGGAGCGCCTTCGGCTTCTGCGAGGGCGAGGTCGACCACGGCCACGAATCGCCACTCGCCGTCGCCGGCCGGGTCGACGAGTTGTTGCGTGATCGCCCAGCGGCCGGGTTTTTCGACCAGCGTGAAGTGGGCCGCTGAACGTGCGTCGGAATCGATGCCGATGCTTGCGTACTCTGCCCAGTAGGGGAGCATCGCGTCGGTGAGCTGTGACTCGCTCCATCCGGTCCGGGTGGCGAGAATCGCGTGCGAGCGAGCGGCCAGCAGCTCGACCCAGCCGAACGCGGCGGTGCGG
>JANOJI010000108.1:0-7566 GCA_031408175.1 Ilumatobacteraceae bacterium | reverse complement strand
GAGGCAATCGCCGATGCCATCGAAGCCGTCCCCGCTGATGAGTGGGACGACGCTACGTTGACCACGCTGCGCGGCACCGCTCTCGACATTGGACGACTCCTGCGGGCGATCGCCGCCGTAGCGGAAAGTGACGGCAGCTAGTCGTCTTGCCAGTCGTCTTCGGGGTTGTCCTCGGTGAGATGCTCGACCACTGTGCCGTCGACCGCGTCGACGAGAACCAATGAGCGTTGCCGCGGCGGGCTCTCGGCGGAGTACACCAGCACTCGCCATGTCGGCTTGCTACGAAGGCCGCGCCACACCTGCTGTGCCGACGCATGCCCCACCGCGAATCCAACTGCTCCCTGCGCCGCAACCAAAGCTTGCTTCTCGTCGACATGCATCCTCCACCCGGAGGTGAACGACAACAGACCCACGACACCGAGCAGGATCGCCGCCCAGACCATCCCTCGGTTGACCAGCACGGGGTCGTGGCCTCGTCGCCAGACCCACAGCAGCAGACAGGCTGCGGCGATGCCGAAGTACAGATAGGCCGGTCGACGTCGGCGACTGTTGTCGGGGAACTGGTACGGCCCCACGTACTCGCTGGCGTTGAGATCGTCGGGCAGCGAGTCGCGGAGGTCTTCAGTGTCGCTCATGGCTTCGTCAGGTTACCCGGGCCATGCCGCCCGCAACCTGGCTGCGGTGTCGGTCAGCGCTTCTGGCAGCGTGCGGGTGTTGGCAATCGCCGTCATGAAGTTGCCGTCACCCACCCAACGCGGCACGACATGCACGTGCAGATGCTCGCTGACGCTGCCGCCCGCCGGCCTGCCGAGGTTGATGCCGACGTTGACGCCGCCGGGCTGGTATGCGATCTTCACGGCACGCACGGCGCTTGTCACCTCCGCCCAGAGATCTGCAGCCTCCGATTCGTCGAGGTCTTCGAGTTCGGCGAGTTCGCGATACGGCATGACCAGCGTGTGGCCCGTCGCGTACGGGAACGCGTTGAGGATCGCGAACACATGCGTGCCTCGATGCACGATATGGCACTCCTCATCGCTGAGGCCCGAGCGCAGGATCGCGGCGAACACGCTGCCTTCTTCGGTTGGATGCGTTGGCACCGAGCCGACGTATGCGGCCCGCCAGCCATTCCACAACCGCTCGTAGGTGTCCACGCTACGAAATTACTCGGCTGGGGTCTTCCGGCCGCGACTACTCTGCGGTCGTCCGTTCGAAAGGCGTCGCTGGCGCGGAAAGGGGGAAGGTCATGAAGAACATTGCCTCCGTCCTCCGCGCCCCCGCCAGCATCTAGGCACCGAACGGATCGGTGCCACCAAGCACCGAGGAGTTCATCGTGTCAACACGAACACGTCGTCAATTCGACGACGACGATTTCGACCCGCCCGCCGCATTCGGGCACCACACGCCGTCGACGACATTACCTATTCCACATACCCCGACGCAACGCACGGGCCTGCGCCGTTGCCCGACTGGGTGATCACGTCTCCCGCAGCGATCGACACCGACCTGGGAGTGTTCAAAACCGGAAAGGAGGCCGACGTTTCGCTCATTCGTCGTACGAACGGCGACGACCACGTACTGCTGGCGGCCAAGCAATACCGGGACGCGCAGCACCGAATGTTCCACCGAGATGCCGGCTACCTCGAAGGTCGCCGAATGCGGCGAAGCCGCGAGAACCGCGCCATGGACACACGAACCGAGTTCGGTCGAGAGCTGATTGCCGGACAGTGGGCATCCGCCGAGTTCGCCGTCCTCTCGCGCCTGTGGCAGGCCGGCGCCGCCGTTCCGTACCCGGTGCAACTGTTCGGCACCGAGCTGATGATGGAGTTCATCGGCGATGCCGACGGCGTGGCCGCGCCACGCCTCGCCCAGCTGAGACCGTCGGCCAACGACGCCGCTGCACTGTTCGTGCAGATGCGTGACGTGTTGGAACAGCTCGCCGATGTTGGGTACACCCACGGGGACCTCTCGCCGTACAACGTGTTGGTGCACAACGAAAGGTTGGTGCTGATCGACCTACCGCAGGCGGTCGACTTGGTCGGCAATCCGCAGGGTTTCAGCTTCCTGAGCCGAGACTGCGGCAACATCTGCAGCTGGTTCCGGGCGCACGGTATCAACGCCGACCCGACGATCCTGTACGACGACCTGATGTTGTCGGTGCCTCGCGGCTAGTGGGACGGCGACCTAGGTGACGGCGAGCTGCGCATCGACCTCGGCATGCAGCCGAACGATGAACTCGTCGAGTTGCACGCCACGCTCGACATCGCCACCGCGAGGATTGACTCCCAGAGTGCCGGCGTCGACGTCGTCGTCGCCGACCACCAGCACGTACGGCAGCTTCTCCATCTTGGCGGTGCGGATTCGCTTGCCGAGCTGGTCGTTGGCGTCGACGATGTCGACGCGGAAACCCTCGGCAACCAAGCGCTCGACCACCTGAGCAGCGTGTGCCTGGTGAGCTTCGGCAACCGGCAGCACGCGAGCCTGCACCGGCGCCATCCAGGTCGGAAACGCGCCCGCGTAGTGCTCGAGCAACACGCCGAAGAACCGCTCGAACGACCCGAACAGCGCCCGGTGCAACATGATCGGTCGGTGCCGCGCGTTGTCGGCGCCGACGTACTCGAGGTCGAATCGGTCGGGATGGTTGAAGTCGGCCTGGATCGTGCTGAGCTGCCAGGTGCGACCGATGGCATCGCGCACGTCGATGTCGATCTTCGGCCCGTAAAACGCAGCGTCGCCCTCCTTGATCTTGAACGGCAACCCGTACTTGACCAGCGCGGCACGAAGGGCCTCAGTGGCTTTGTCCCAGATCACGTCGTCTCCGACGTACTTGTTGGGATCCTTCGTCGACAGGTTGGCCGTGAATTCCTCGAACCCGAATGCGCGTAACACGCTCATGACGAAGTCGAGCAGCGAGGCGATCTCGTCCTGCATCTGATCCTCTGTGCAGAAGATGTGGCTGTCGTCTTGTGTGAACCCCCGGATCCGCATCAATCCGTGCAACGTGCCGGCCCGCTCGTAGCGATACACCGTGCCGAGCTCGAACAGCCGCATCGGCAGCTCGCGATAACTGCGCTGTCGCGCCGCGAAGATCAAGCAGTGCATCGGGCAGTTCATCGGCTTCATGTAGTACGTGCCGTTGTCCATCTCCATCGGCGGATACATACCGTCTTTGTAGAAGTCGAGATGGCCGGACTTGCTGAACAGGTTCCCGTTCGACAGATGCGGTGTATAGACGAACTGGTAGCCACCGGTGGCGTGGCGCTGGCGGCTGTAGTCCTCCATCAACTTGCGGGCGATGGCACCCTTGGGATGCCACACCGCCAGTCCCCCGCCCAGTTCGTGGGGGAAGCTGAGCAGGTCGAGCTCCGTGGCCAACTTGCGATGATCGCGCTTCTCGGCTTCCTGGAGCCGATGCAAGTGTTCGGCGAGCGCAACCTTGCTCTCCCACGCCGTGCCGTAGATGCGCTGCAGCATCGGGCCCTTCTCATTGCCACGCCAATAGGCGCCGGCGACCTTCATGAGCTTGTAGTGGCCGAGCTTTCCTGTCGACGGGACATGCGGTCCTCGACACAGGTCGACGAAGTCGGGCGTGTTGCGATACACGCTGATGGTCTCGCCACCGGCAATTTCGCCCACGTCCTCGCTGTCGGCAGCACCCGTCGACACCCGCTCGATGATCTCGCACTTGTACGGCTGGTCTGCGAACAACGTCAAGGCGTCGCGCGGCGACAACTCGTCGCGAACGAAGGGCTGATTGGCCTTGACGATCTCGGCCATCTTGGCTTCGATCGCAACAAGGTCGTCGTCGTTGAACGTCTTGCCGTCTGGCAACTCGAAGTCGTAGTAGAAGCCGTTCTCGATGGCGGGCCCGATCGAGAACTTGGCGCCAGCGAAGAGTTGCGTCACCGCTTGGGCCATGACGTGAGCAGTCGAGTGACGCAGCACATGGCGACCTTCGTCGCTCTCGCCGGTGAGGATGGCTACGGCGGCGCCATCGGGTAACTCGCGGCCCAGGTCCCACTCGTCGCCATTCACCACGGCCGCAACCGCAGCCTTGGCAAGACGTGAACCGATCGACTCGGCCACGGTGATCGCGGTGGCACCCTGGGCAAAGGAGTGTCGCGAACCGTCGGGCAGTGTGATCGTTACATCGGCCATAGGCCTGTCAGTCTACGAGCGCAGGTCGAAGCGATGCCCGCCATTACTCGATCGCCGACGAGCGCTGGTTGCTAGGAGCCTGCGGCAGCGCCGACCAGCTCGTGCTGTTGATCGCTGATCTGGGCGACCTTGCCGACAACGGTCGGCTCGGTCTCGGCGGTCTTGCCGGCGTAGACATTGCGGTAGTCCTGCCCGGTGAGATCGCGTATCTCGTACATCAACTCGTCGGTGATCTGACGCAGCACCATGTGATCATCCGCGCGACTGCGGTAGCGCTCGATGTTGATCGGCCTACCAATCTTGATCGTGCATGCACCGCGAAGCTTCGGAAGCTTGGCATCGGGCGGCTGAATCTCGCGAGTTCCGAGCATCCCGACCGGAAAGATCGGGCAGCCGACCTTCAACGCCAGCCGGGCGGCGCCCGTGCGGCCTTTGTGCAACATTCCGTCGCGGCTGCGGGTGCCTTCGGGGAAGATGCCGAACAGCTCACCACGGCGCAACACCGCCTCTGCCGTATCGAGCGCGGCTTGGCTCTTGTCGCCGCCTCCACGGTCGATGGGAATCATGCCCATCAGCGGGAAGAGATACTTCGTCTTCCAGGAATCCATGTACTCGGCTTTGCCGACGAAGCTGATGTTGCGGGGCACGTGGAGCATCAAGAAGGCACTGTCGAGAAAGCTGACGTGATTGGGGCACAGGATTGCCGGGCCCACCGCCGGAAGGCGGTCGAAACCCTCGAGCTCGAACGTCCACAACCGCTTGGAAACGGGGCGCACCATTCGGCGAACCCGCCGTTGTGCCGTGCCTGCGCCCTCCGTATTCACGTGCTCATGATAGATCCCCCGCCCGACGGCATGTTCTCCGCACGACGAATTGCTGATGAACTGCGTGTGACAGGTCGGTCAGAGGTCGACGCCGAGCAGCGCAGCAGCGTCGCCGACGCCGTGCCCGGCAGCCGCTGCAGCATCGATCGCCGCCAGAGCGCCAGGGGTATCGAGATCGTCGTCGAGCGCGGCGCGTACGTCTGCCAATGCGGCATCGCCGGTGTCGGCCATGCACCACTGATCCAGCCGCTGGGCGTTCCGCGGCATCAGATCGTCATCCCATTCCCATTCGCGCCGGTAGTGATGCTCGATGATGGCCAGTCGAATGGCGCGCGGATCCCATTGTTTGCGAAGCGCGTCGACGAATACCAGATTGCCACGACTCTTCGACATCTTGTGGCCGTCCATGTAGACCATCGCCACATGCATCCAGTGACGAACGAACGGGTCGCCCGTGGCTGCCTCGCTCTGGGCGCGCTCGCACTCGTGATGCGGGAAGATCAGATCGGTGCCGCCGCCGTGAAGGTCGATGGTCGTGCCCAGCTCTCGAAGCGCCAGCGCCGAGCATTCGATATGCCACCCCGGTCGTCCAGGTCCCCACATCGTGTCCCAGCTCGGTTCGTCGGTGGCCGATGGGTGCCAGAGCACGAAATCGAGCGGATGGCGCTTGTGCGGGTCGTCGATGTTGCCGCCGCGTTCGCTCGCGAGCTGGATCATCTGTTCGTGCGAGTAGTGGCTGATCGAACCGAACGAGGGGAACTTGGAAACGTTGAAGTACACACTTCCACCGGCCTGATACGCATACCCGCGATCAAGCACCATGCCGATGAATCCGCGGATGTCGGGGATGGCCGACGAGGCCCTCGGGCTCGACGAGACGGGTAGCGCACTGAGTGCCTCCATGTCGCGCTCGAACCGTGCCTCCTCCCCTGCCGCAAGATCGAGGTAGTGCACTCCGAGCTGTCGAGCTCTGGCAAACAACGGGTCATCGACATCGGTGACGTTGCGCACACATTTCACGGTGTGACCCATGTCGATCAACCGGCGCTGCAGCACGTCGTACGCAATGAACGTGGCGGCATGACCGAGATGCGTCGCGTCGTACGGAGTGATGCCGCACGTGTACATCGACACCTGATCGTCAGCTTCGAATGGTACGACGGCGCGTCGCGCCGTGTCGTATAGCCGCATGGTCAGGCCAACGCCCTCGGGTCCTGGCGGATTCCCGTCAACTTGGGCGCGACGCGGGTCTTGTAGCGCACGTTGAGTTGCAGCAGCACCGCCGTGAACGCCTCGATCGCGGTCGCATTCGACAACTCACCGGAATCGAGCGGACGACAGCCCGGAATCTTCGAGACGATCTCGCTGATCGTTTCCACGGCCGCTGGATCGTCGCCACAGATCAACACATCGCTGTCGATCGGCTGGCCGAGATGCCCCAGTTCGGTCGCCGGAAGGTGATGGAACGCCGCGACTACGCGACAGCCCGGCACGGCGGCCTGTACGTGAGCTGCGACGCTTCCGCGGGGCGGTACCAGTGGCTGGAACTCGTGGCCGACGCGCACGAGGGCGTTGGCCATGCTGACCACAACCTTGCCTTGAAGGGCGGCGGCGTTCTCCTGAGCTGTTGTCGCCGCAGAGTCCCAGGGGGTGGCGATGACCACGACATCGCAATCCGCCGCTGCGGGGTTGTCTCCGTAGGACAGCAGCGACTCGAGGTCGGGCCACTTGGCAACGAGCCCGTCGCGCGCTTCCATCGCCCGATACTTCGAACGCGAGCCGATCACGACCGCATAACCGATTGATGCCAGACGACCGGCCAGTGCGCTGCCCGCCGGCCCGGTACCTCCGAGGATGCCAATTCGCATCGCCGCAGCCTTGCACACCCTCGCCGCAGTTCACCAAGGGTCAGCCCCCCAGGTCAGCGAGCCGACGTGACTACGATCACGGATATGGGTCTCCTCGACGGCAAGAACATTGTGATCACCGGCGTACTCACCGACGCATCGTTGGCATTCGGGGTTGCCAAGCTGGCGCAGGAGGAGGGTGCCAGCATTGTCTTGACGGGGGCCGGCCGCGCCCTGAGCCTGACCGAGCGCGTCGCCCGCAAGCTGCCACAACCGGTCGACGTCTTCGAACTCGATGTCACCGTGCCTGAGCATCTCGACAACGTGCGCGCCGCGCTTGATGACAAATGGGGTCGGGTCGACGGCGTTTTGCACGCGATCGGCTTCGCTCCCGAGGCGTGCCTCGGCGACGACTTCATGGCCCCCACGTGGGCCGACGTGTCGGTGGCACTGCACATCAGTGCCTACTCGTTGAAGGCCCTCGCCGATGCATTCGCGCCGCTGATGACCAACGGCGGATCATTTGTCGGCCTCGACTTCGACAACACCGTAGCCTGGCCCGCATACAACTGGATGGGCGTGTCGAAGTCGGCGCTCGAGAGCGTCAGCCGGTACCTCGCCGTTGCGCTCGGCGGCCGCGGGATCCGCTCCAACCTGGTCGCCGCCGGGCCCATCAAGACCATGGCAGCCAAGAGCATCCCCGGCTTCAAGAAGTTCGAGGACATCTGGGACGATCGCGC
>JANOJI010000092.1:0-3037 GCA_031408175.1 Ilumatobacteraceae bacterium | reverse complement strand
CGGCGAATTCGCGCACCACTGGCCAGTCGAGGTCGGTGATGGTCGTGATCGATACGAACGTGCTTGTCGACGTACTGCGTGGCGTTCCGATGGCGGTTGCTGCACTGGAACGACGCGCGACTGACGAGGTGGTCGTGCCAGCAATAGTTCGATTCGAGGTGCTCGCCGGGGCACGACCCTCGGAGGTGTCATCGATTGAGTCGTTGCTCGATGTCTGCATCGATGCGCCGGTCGACGCATCGATCGCCGACGAGGCAGCAAGCCTGGCTCGTCGCTACATGCGCTCGCACTCGGGATTAGACCCGATCGACTACGTAGTGGCAGCGACTGCTCGCCTGCTCGACGCCGAGTTGTTGACCCGCAACGTGAAGCACTTCCCGATGTTCAATCGCCTGAAGGCGCCGTACTGAACCCGTAGGCACTACTCGGGACGGTCCGAAACCACGTTCCCGTCACGCAGTTCGATGGTGCGAGTCCGGCGGATGTGTTGCAGCAGCACGCGGTCGTGACTGACCAGCAGTACCGTGCCGGGGAACGTGTCGACGGCTTGTTCGATCTGCTCGATGGCCGGCAGGTCGAGATGGTTGGTCGGCTCGTCGAGCACGAGGCAATTGCATCCGACCGCCATGAACAACGCCAACACCAAGCGAGTGCGTTCGCCGGGCGACAATGACTCCGCAGGACGAAGCACGTGCTCGGCACCCACGCCGAACTTGGCCAACAACGTGCGCGCCTCGCTGACCGTCAACCCGGTCGCGGCTTGGAACGCGGCCAGCGTGGTTTGCTCGCCACTGCCCGCCAACTGTGTGCGGGCCTGCTCCAATCGTCCGATCTGCACCGATGGGCCCAAGCGTTGCATTCCCGACATCAACGGGATCTCGCCGAGCAACGCGCCGAGCAACGTCGACTTGCCGCTGCCGTTGGGCCCGACGATCACCACCCGCTCGCCGTAGTCGATCGCCAGCGAGACCGGGCCAAGTCGAAATGACCCAAGCGAGACGACAGCGTCGGCAAGGCTGGCCACGAGCGCTCCGCTGCGGGGAGCCGTGGCGATCGTCATCCGCAGGTCCCAGGATTCGCGTGGCTGCTCGACGACGTCGAGCCGTTCCATCGCCCTGTCCGTGCGCGCCGCTCGTCCGGCCAACTGCTCGGTCTGGTTGATCTTGTAGGCCTTGATGTTCTTGTCGTTGTCGTCTGGCTTCTTCTTGGCGCGTGACAATCCCTGCGTGGCCCACTCGCGTTCGCGCTGTGAACGCTGCGCCAACGTCGAACGCTTGGTGTCGTACTCCTCCCACGCCTCCCACGCGTGCTGTCGCGCAATCTCGCGCTCGCGGATGTACGTGTCGTATCCGCCGGCGAACAACTCGAGCCCGTGGGTGAACTCGTCGAACTCGGCCACGTCGGTCACGACGCGCCGCAGGAACTCGCGGTCGTGGCTCACCAACGCGACTGCACCCTGCACCCCGTTGACGAATCGCTCGAGCCGATCGAGGCTGTCGAGGTCGAGATCGTTGGTGGGCTCATCGAGCAGCAACACGTCGAATCTCGTCAACATCAGCGCAGCCAGGCTCACCCGCGCTGCCTCTCCACCCGACAGCGAGGACATCGGCTGCTGCAGCAACCGGTCGGGCAGACCGAGCTCGGCCCACATCTCACCGACCCGCACGTCGATGTCGGCTGCACCCAATGCCAGCCACCGATCGAGTGCGGTGCTGTACCGGTCGTCGGCCCCCGGCGAACCGGCGGCCATCGCCGCGGTTGCCGCGTCGAGTTCGACGTGCGCGGCCACGACACCGGTTCGCCGCTCGACATACCCGAGCACGGTCTCATCGACTCGTTCGGGCTCCTGATCGAGGTACCCGACCGTCGCTGCCGGCGGCGCCAACGACACCGTGCCGGCATCGGGCGGAACCATGCCGGCCAGCACCCGCAGCAGCGTCGACTTGCCGACCCCGTTGGGCCCGACCAGACCGATGCGATGGCCGGGGTCGACCGGCAGGTCGACGTCCACCAGGATGTGGCGAGCGCCGAGCGCTAGCGAGATGTTGCGGGCATGGAGCGAAGCGGGCAAGTACGCATTCTGCCCGAGGGATCGCGATCGCGGGCAGCGATATGGGCCGCATACGCCCATTCCGATGCCAGCGGTGGGCTTGTGTTCGACGCGTCGCCGCGATGGGTACCTTGGAGGTATGAGCATCACCGCCAACGAACGTGCCGAGATGTGTGATTTGTTTGCCAAGGTCGGGCCAGACGAGCCAACGTTGTGCGAAGGCTGGACGACCCGCGACCTGCTCGCTCACCTGCTCGTGCGCGAGCGACGCCAGGACGCGGCCGCCGGCATCATCATCCCCTTCTTTCGCAAGCACGCAGCGAAGGTGACTGAGTCCGTCGCCGCAGCGCCATGGGACGACATGATCAAGCAGTTCCGTGGCGGACCGCCGATCTGGTCGCCGTGGGCGTTCCCTGTGCTGGGCGACAAGTTCAACTTGGCCGAGTTCTTCATCCACCACGAAGACATTCGCCGCGCCCAGCCGAAATGGGAACCACGAGCCGACGATCAGGCCCGCGACGACGCCTTGTGGAATCCGCTGAAGATGATGGGCCGCATGCTGTTCCGCAAGTCGCCGGTCGGTGTCACGCTGCGCAGCGCCGGCCGAGAGGACATCGTCGTCAAGAAGGGCGAGCCCGGTGTGATACTGGTGGGCCTCCCTGGCGAGATCGTGATGCACGCGTTCGGTCGGCACCTCGACAAGGTGCGTCTCGTCGTGCAGGGCGAGCCGAAGGCTATCGAAGCATTCGAGGCGTCGCCCCGCGGTCTCTAGTACTCGACAACTCAGTGGTCATGGCGGTGGTGCACGTCGGGCAGGTGCTCGTGTTCGTGAGCGAGCACCGGGTGGCGATGCACGTCGCCGACCACGACTTCGATCATTCCGGGCTGATGGTGGACGTCGGCGGGATCGATGGCGTGTGCGTGTTCGATCGGCTGATGAACGTGCCGGTGATGGTGTGTTGACGTGGCAACGATCATGACGCCGAC
>JANOJI010000088.1:0-16826 GCA_031408175.1 Ilumatobacteraceae bacterium | reverse complement strand
AACTTCGGCCTTACGCTCGGGACGACCCGCCTTGATCTGCGTGCGCACGTCACCGCGATCCCGTTCGTGATCGAAGCGGGGCTGACGCGGCGGTTCTCGCTCGGCATCAATATCCCGTACGTCTTCACCAGAAACTCAGCTTTCTTTGACGTCAATCCGAAACGGCGCGAAGGCAACGTCGGCTTCAATCCAGCTTTGGCGGTGCCCGCGGCTGCCGCGGTGAACGCGACGATGTTCACGCAGTTCAATACGGCGGCGGCAACGCTTCAGGCTTCGTTGGACGCCTGTGCCAATCCGCCCGCGTCGGCTACGCCACAGTGCATCGGACTCAACGCCCAGCGGGGAAACGCGCAGTCGCTGATTGCGAACTCGACCGCGTTTGCGGGCGGAGTGAACCAGATTTACTCGACGTCGCCCTTCGTTCCGATCAGGAACACTGACGCGCAGCTGGCGATCGAAGCCCGCGTCGCCGCGTTCAGAGCGCTCTACGCGCAATTCGGCGTCAACAGCATTGCCGCCGGCACCACGGGACCGTTCGCGGCGCAGAACACCCTCACTCTGCGCGACGCTCAGACGGTCCTCACCGATCCGCGATTCGGCGTCCAGGCGGACCCGCTTCGCACCAGCGACCGCTCTCACGTCGGTGACATCGACGTGGGCGGAAAATTCCTGTTGCTAGACACCTTCGGGAACACCACCGCGGCCAGAATGGAGCCGCACGGACTGAATTTCCGCGCCTCGGTCGGAGGTGTCGTACGCCTTCCGACGGGCCAGGCGGAGTCTCCGAACAATTTCATCGACATCGGCGGTGGCCAGGGTCAGACCGATCTCGAGGGCCGCCTCTTCGCCGATGTGCTCGTGGGGAGCCGTTTCTGGCAGTCGTTCATACTGCGATACAACAACCAGCTGGGCGATGACCAGTTCATGCGCCTCGGTGAAGCCCTTCACGGCGAACTTGGCCGCGCTGTACGCCGTGTGCGGGATACCGCGACCGAGCGTCGCCCAGAACCCGTTGACGCTGCTGGTGTTGACGACATGCCCTTCGCTACCGGCCAGCAACATCGGCATGAACGCTCGCGTGCACAGGTACACGCCTCCCCAACAGATGTTGAAAGTCGTCTCCCATTCGGTGCGTTCATCGAGCACGAAGCTGCCTCCGCCACCAATGCCGGCGTTGTTGAACAACAGGTTGATGTGGTCGGTCTCGTGATCCGTCGCTACTGAATCGGCGAAGGCCCTGACCGCCTCCTCGTCAGCGACGTCGGCGACGAATGTGGTGACGCGTGTGCCAACTGGGGCGTCGATCTCACACAGGGCCAGTGTCTCGGCGAGGTTCTCTGCGGACACATCGCAGGTCGCCACGTGACAGCCGTCGGCGGCCAACTGGCGAGCCAGTTCGCGCCCCATTCCCGAGCCGCCTCCGGTGATCACGGCGATGCGTCCCTCGAAATGGTCCATCGCCCAAGGCTGCCAGATCAACGAGCGGAACCCGTGACGGGCCGATGAGCGACCTCTGCATCAACGGCGCCGGGTGATCGGCTGCTACGTGTTCCTCAGGCGTTGCGACGCGCTGACACTGGCAGAATGACCCCACGTCGGGTATAGCCAACCACCGCAATCGGCGCGTCGACGCGCCACAACGCCTGCATCGTGCCTCCGGGGGCGCGTACCACGATCGAGGCGACGGTGAGCGCGCCGACCCGGCGGGTCCGGACACGTGCCGAACGCCACGACGGACGCCCCAGGTCGGGGTGGCCAGCAACCTCGGCGGTGGCTCCATCGGCGCGCACCGTGCGGACGATCGCAGCGCGAGCCCATGGCGTTGCCCGTCGCCAACCTCCGCGATCGGGAGCGCGACCCGACATCGCCAGCCGGAGCGTCTCGACGGGCCCGGTCGAACGGCGTCGCGATACCCCAACCAGCATGCTCAACGACACCGCAGCGGCCATGCCGACGATGGCAACGTCGGCCTGACCATCGGGCGACACGAATCTGGCGATCACGGTGATCGTGGCCAGCCCGCACATCGCCACTGCTCGGCGAACTTCGGCACGGCCCGTCGTGCCGGTGAACAACGTGCCGAAGCAGCCACACGTAACTCCACGTCTTTGAGCACTGATCACGGCAACGATGAAGCCGAAGGTGATCAGCAGTACCGCAATCGCGACGACTCGGCTTGGAGCCAGTACCAACGACGTTGCGGCAGCGACGTCGACAAGACCCAGAGTGATGGCAACGGTCGTCGCAAGCCACCGCGCCGGACGATGCCGACCGAACAGCACCCGGCCCAAGGCGAGCCGGGTGCCGTCGAGGTCTGCAAGTTTGGCGACCCCGGCGAACACGAACACCGCCGATGCCGCTAGCTCGGCACCGCGACCGACACACGTGACGACGTTCACCGCAGCGAAATCCGCGTCACAACTGGTCGGCGCACTCACCCAGGATGATGAGGCCTGTCCCGATGGCGACACCGCCGGCGAAGGCGACGATGACCGGCAGCACGACCTCGGCTGCGCCAACGCCGACGGCCTTGGCGAGCAGGGCGACCGCAGATGCGCCGCCGGCACCGAGAATGCCGCCGAACATCCAGGCGATCGTGGAGTCCAACGACTTGTACCAACGTCCTACCTCGGCGAGCGGTTGCAACACCACCTCGTCCCACGAATCGACAACGTCGCCGAACGTGTTACGAGCACAATTGCGAAAGTCTTCTGCGGACATCTCAGTTCCCACCTTCCTGGTTGGCTTGGCTTGCCTGCTCTGCGCAGTAGATGCACCAATCGAGGAACGTCGACAGGGGCATGCCACTTGTCGAGTCGAACGCATCCATCAAGCCAGGCACCGCCGGGGCGATGTTTGCCTCGACGAGATAGCCAGCGACTTTCTCCGGGTGCTGCGACGCATCGTCGAGCGCCTGACGGGTGTCACCATCGAGGCTGTCGAGCCACGACTTGATATAGGCGACGGCATCGCCGAAGTTCGACGGATCACCGACGGCTCCGGGATCGACATTGACACTCGCACCTTGCATGCATTCCGAAAATGACTCGGCGTAGGCCATATTGAGCTCCTCTCAGCTGACTACAGCATGTGCGTCGAAGTGGTGCAGCGGCAGTACCGGGCAGGCACGAGGCAGGGCAGCGCGCACTGCCCTATCGGGAATCCCGCTGTCACGTCGAGACAATCAGGAAGGCTCCGGCACCGCCCCGATGACAACGACCGTAGCCATGACGGACGGGACCTTGTGCCCGTCATTTCACCAACCTCTGGCCCTTCATCGTGCTCGCCCGAACAGTGAGAGTTGTCCAAAGAGGTGATCGTGAAAACAATCACGAGCATGAACGAGGAGATGACATGATGAAGCGGTTGCAAGTTGTAGGAGTCGGCCTTGCGGTGATCGGCCTGGGGTTCGTGGTGGCCGGCGGAATTACATATTCGAAGGTCCAGGACGGCTACGGATCACTGCAGGCGTTCAGCGAGGCCCAGAACGTCACGTTGAACTACAACGACGAGGGCAAGCTGACCGATCGGGGCGAGACAGAAGGCGCCGACGCGATCCTGAGCCTGCTGAAGGACGACTGGAAGTTCCCAGTAGTCGAGTCGGATCTTGACCCGAGCAACCCGCTCGTCAACAGTGCCACTGAGTACATGTACCAGATGGCCACGGTCGCCTTCCATACGCTCAACAGCACCCAGACGGTGACGCTCGACGAAGACGTCGTGTACAACGACGAAACCTTCACCGCCGGCACCTACGAGTTCGATGTCGACGGTCGCTACTGGACCGGTTTCGACCGCTCGCACCCGATCGAGGGACCGGCTCGGGAGATGGCCTGGTCAGGTACGGCACACGGTCTGGTCGCTGAACTCGGCGTCGGCGCTGTGACCCACTCGACCCTGCAGATGGGTTTGGGCTTCGCCGGACTGTTCGCCGGTCTCGGCCTGGTGTTCCTGCTCATGGGTGGCGGTCTGGTGTGGGCCGGCAAGGAGCGCAAGCTTCAGATCCCCGACACCATCCCCGAAGCGTTCGTGAAGGACTCGACATTCGGAGAAGTGAAGTCGATGAGCGTGGCGAAGTAATCCACGACCAACGCATTCCCACAGTGGGCCCCTCACACGAGGGGTCCATTGTGATTTTTAGATGAAGCCCAATCGCTGTGCGGCGGAACGCAGGTGATCGCGATGGTCAGCATGGGCGATGGCGATCAGGGCCTCGGCCCGACTTCTGATCGAACGACCGCGCAATTCGGCGACGCCCCATTCCGTGACCACCTTGTCGACGGTGTTCTTGAGCGTCGTGACAACATCGCCTGCTGCCAGTTGAGGAACGATCTTGGAGATTGCTCCGCCCTTGGCGGTCGAGTGCAGCACGACAAATCCTTGCCCGCCCGGCGAGTACATGGCCCCCCGAGCGAAGTCGGCTTGGCCTCCACTCGACGAGTAGTAGGTTCCCGCCACAGTCTCGGAAGCGCACTGTCCGATGAGATCTACGGAGATGGTCGCGTTGATCGACACGAACCTCGACTCCTGCGCGATCACGCGAGGATCGTTGACATACCGCACGGGCCACAGCTCGAACGCGGTGTTCTCGTGGAGGAAGTCGTACAGCTGGCGTGTCCCCAACGCGAACGTGCCAACCGTCTTGGTCCGATTCAAGTTCTTCGCCACACCGGTCACGACACCACGTTCGACCAGCTCCATCACACCATCAGAGATCAACTCGGTGTGAATGCCGAGATCGCGATGGTCGAGGAGGGTGGACAGGATCGCGTTCGGGATCGTGCCGATGCCGACTTGGATCGTCGCACCATTCGGGACCCGCTCGGCGATCAACGCCGCAATCTGCAGATCCGCCTCACCCACGGCGGCCGGCGCGAGATCGAGCAATGGATAGTCGGCCTCTGTCCAGCCGGCCACCTGGCTGACGTGGATCTGGTTGCGTCCAAAGGTCCGCGGCATCTGCCTGTTCGCCTCGAGGAAGAAGCGGGACCGGCCGATGAACGACGCCACGTAGTCCGCGTTGAGCCCGAGGCTGAAGTAACCATGCCGGTCTGGCGGTGACGCCGCGGCAAGCACGAGCGGATCGGTCGTTGCCTGCTTGAGAATGGCGCGCATCTCGGAGAAGTTGTTGGGCACAAGATCGATCGTGCCCGCCTGGAAGCAAGGGCGGGTGACGTGTGACAGGAAGTACGAGACATGCCGGAGCCGATCGCCGAACACGCCGTGGAGATACGGCCGGTCGTGTAGCACGTGCATCTGATGAACCCGAACACCCGACAGACGCTCCGCCTCGGATTCGATGGCGTCGAGCAAGGTGATCGGTTCACCGTTGGCCAGCGGGATGATGATGTCGCATCCGGCGCCGACATGATCGAGTACCGCGGCAGCCGGCGAGGCCGGCACCAACGTACGAAAACTCGTGGCGCTCATGTCGTCTCACTGTGTCTGCGCCGCGTCATTCCCGACAGTCTGCCTTGCGGTCCAAGCCTCGAACGATACATGACGGCTCTCGTGAGCGTCAGATCTCAGCGGCCTCGCGCTGGGCACGTCGCAGCGCCTCGATGCCGAAACCTGGCTGCTGTGCGGCGGTGATGACGACACGCTCGCGACGGCTGATCAGGGCGGCTGCCTGCTTGATCTCGCCGCATACACCGTGAGGGATCACCACCGCACCGTGTTGATCGGCGTGGATCAAGTCGCCGTCGGAAACCTTCATCCCGGCGACCGTCACGGGTCGGCCAAAGTCGACGACATGAACGAAGGCGTGTGACGGCCCCACACGGTCGGCCAACATCTGGAACTCCGCGGCGATGTCGGGCAGGTCGCGCACGCTGCCATTGGTGATCACCGCATCGCATCCGAGACCCTTGTGGATGTTGCTGTTGACCTCACCCCAGAACGACCCGTAGCCGCGCTCGTCGTCGAGGTCCTGGATGACGACCACAATCGGCTTGGCGCCGCCGTCGATGTATGCGTAGTAGGCATCGCTCACATCAGCGTGCTCGGTGTCCGGGTCGCTGGGATGGGCGGCTCGAATCGTTGCCGTTCGAGCAATGCCGACGACGGGCCCGAGCTCGGGTCGCGTGCACACGAGCGGCTTGGTCGTGAACCCATAGCCACGCCGCTCGGGCACCAGCAACTCCAAGGCGTTGCACACCGTCGGCGTATCGACCGACTTCAATTCGGCGATCAGTTCACTCGTCAGTTCGAGCATCTCGGCATCCTACGACCGCCTGCGGTACGTCCTTCTCGTCGGTCGCACCGATCCGGGAGCTGCAAGACTTGACCCGATGGCGAAGATGAACGTCGACCGAGCACGAGGCGGTGACGACGACTTTGGTGCTGTCGGTGTCGAGCCGACGATGCCTGCGAAGTACGACGGGACATGCGCCACGTGCAGACAGCGGTTCAGCGCCGGAGATCCGATCGCCTCAGTGCTCGTCGACAAGAAAATGACCTACCACCACGGCGCATGTCGCTATCCGGCAACGGCTCTCCTCTTCAACGACTCCATGGCGGCGGATGTCGACGCCGCTACACCGGCGCTCAAAGCCTCGAAGGCGGGCAAGTGCCGTGCGACGACCAACCAAGGCAAGCCGTGTAGCAACACCCCGCAAAAGGGCGAGCAGTTCTGCGGCCCGCATCTCGCCCAACTCGTCACTGGGGGGCGCGCTGCGCACGGGGCTCCCGCACGGCCGAGCGCGCTCGATGAGCATGGATAACGAGCTGGCATCCCTTTTTGCCGAGGCTTCCCCGAATGCTTGACGTGTCAGCGGAAAGACCAGCGTTCTTGGTATCGGAGCCGGCCGAGCCGGCGTATGTGAGATCGCCTGTCACGGCAATCCGGCTCCTTGCGTCCCTGGCGGTCCTCGGATTCATGTATGTGGCGCTGCAGGGCAACGACGGCCAGTTCGCGACTGGCTTCGGCGACTTCCTCGCTTCGCTTCCGTGGTGGCTCGTGTCGAGCATTGTCAGCACCTGCCAGATCGCCTTTCTCGTCGCGGCGAGTCTCGGTTTCATCGCCCAACTCGTCCTCCGCCGCTTTGCCCGTGTCGGGCGAATGCTGGTCGCCGCGGTCGTCTGCACCGCTGGACTGATCGCGATGTCGAAGCTCGTGGGCACAGCGACGTTGCCGCTCGTGCCATCACAGCAGAGCGGCGGGCCCGGTTCGGGCTTGAATCGCTCGGGTCTGAGTGGCTACGGCATCGGTGCCGCATTCCCAACGACGTTGAACCTTGGCGTGATCGCCTCGTTGATGTTCGTCGATCGAGGTCATTGGTCAGATCGCTGGCAATGGATCGGCCGCAGCGTTCTGGCCCTGGGGATCGCGGCACGGTTGGGTGTCAGTTTGGCGGACCCGGCCACGATGATCACCGCCGTCGCGATTGCATCGGCCGCGTCGTCGCTGGTCCAACTGATCCTCGGAGCCCCCAACACACGCCCGCGAGCCGCTGCGGTCGGCGAGATCCTCGAGCACCTCGGCTACAAGGTGTCATCGGTCGAACGCTTCGGCGGATTCCGCGGCTTCGCAGGATTCAAGGTGCACATCGACAACGGCCAGCAACTGATCGTGAAGGTCGTCAGCCGCGATTTGTGGGCGTCTCTGCTGCCTGTGCAGATGTATCGAGCAACGCGATTCCGCGAGGTTGGCCAGGACCGACCGTTCCGGTCCCTTCGCTCTGCTGTCGAACACGAAGCCCTGTGCGCGTTGAAGGCCCACTCCGATGGAGTTCCGACCGGCCGCCTGGCCGCGGTTGCCGAGTTCCCGCCGAACGCGATGATGATGGCGTTCGACGCGCGATCGCGCGTGTCGCTGAGCGATCTCGAGCCGTCGCTGCGCACCCCCGAACTCCTGGTATCGGTCTGGGCGATCGTGGATGCCCTACAACGAAGTCATACGGTGCATCGCCGCCTCAACGATGAGGCGCTTTGGGTCGACGATGATGGCACCGTCGTGCTTGTCGGATTCTCCTCCGCCTCGTTGGGGGTGGTCGGCTCTGCACTTTCGACGGATGTTGCCGAAGTCCTCGCTGCCACAGCCGCGCCGCTCGGAGTCCAACGCGCCGTGGAATCAGCCGTCGCCGGTGTCGGGTCTGCCGCGGTCGCGGCCGCGCTGCCGCGGCTGCAACCCCTTGCGCTGACTCCACGGACGAGAGCCGCCGTCAAGGCTGCCGGCTGTCTCGAGGATCTCCGTGAGGAGGTTCGCCGTGTGACGGGCGCCGACGACGTGCCGATCGCGGAGCTCGAGCGGATCAAGACTGGCACGGTGGTCACCATGGCGGTGGCGGCGCTTGCGTTGTGGTCGCTGATTCCTCAATTCCTCGACGTCGGCTCGCTGTGGGGGGAACTGCAACGAGCCAACTGGCGGTGGGTCACCGCAGCGCTCGGGCTGTCGGCCCTCACGTACGTTGGCGCTGCCCTGGCACTCGACGGCTCACTGCCTGAACGGCTGCCGCTCGGCCCGAACCTCGGTGTGCAGGTGGCCACGTCGTTCGCCGGGGTCGCCGCGCCCGGCGGCGGACTGGCCCTGGCTGCGCGCTTTCTCCAGAAGCGCGGCATCGACACGGCGACGGCCGTTGGGGCGGTGGGCGTCGACACGATTACCGGCGTCATCGTTCACTTCATGCTCACCGGGCTGTTCATCGCGCTCGCGGGTTCTTCAGGACTGCAGACATTTGACCTACCATCGTGGGGCACGATCGGGTTGACCGCCGCTGGAGTAGCCGTGGTCGCGGCAGCCGGGGTGGCCGTTCCATGGAGCCGCGCATTGCTGACGACCCGGGTGCTGCCGGCAACGAAGCGCTCGCTCACCAACATCGGTGAGATCGCCCGCCAGCCCAGCAAGATGATCGAACTGTTCGGCGGCTGTTTGATGATCACCATGGGCTACATCTTCGCCTTGGCAGTGTCGGTCTCGGCGTTCGGCGCCGGCCCGGCGTTCACGTCGATCGCGCTTGTCTACCTCATTGGCTCGATGGTCTCCTCCGTTGCCCCGACCCCCGGCGGGATCGGGGCCGTCGAAGCCACCCTGATCGCCGGACTGACCTCCGCGGGGATGACCAGCACCACAGCCGTCGCCGCCGTCATCCTGTTTCGGCTCGCCACGTTCTGGATCCCGCTGCTCCCAGGCTGGGGCGCGTTCGTGATGTTGCAGCGTTCCGGCGATCTCTGAGCTACGTCAACCGAGAGGCGAACCTTCGGCCCGCGCTTCGCCAGGACACGCGACCGTGTCACCCGGTCCATTGGGCGCGACTTCGGAAGCCCGCCTACCGATTTCGCGCCCGTACAGCCTGTTCGGGCGCGAGATGGGAACTGGTACTACTGATGTCGCGCCCGACCCCCAATGACATACCCGGGTCGTCTACTTCAGCTGCAGCCGCTGGTCGAGCCGCAGCTGGGGCAGGCGTGGCACGAGCCGGCGCGGATCATATGGACGCCGCACTGCATGCACATCGGCGAATCGCTCTGGCGTGGGCTCGACTTCGGCGACGCGGCCGGACGAACGATGCCACCGGGGTTGGTGATGTCGTTGTTCGGGGCAATGGATGCGATGCCGAGGTCGAGTTGAGCGACGAGTTCGTCGGCCGAGGGCACGCTCTTCGGGTCGGCGGCGATCTCGCTGCCGGTGCGAGTTTCGATCGCACTTTCCTCGACGCCCGGCAATGTGGGCTGCAGGCGCTCGTCGATCGAGAAGATGCCCAGCTCGGCGCGCTCGTCGTAGGTCAAGTACTCGAGCGCGAGGCGACGGAAGAGGTAGTCCATGATCGACGAGGCGAAACGAATGTCGGGATCGTCGGTCATGCCGGCAGGCTCGAAGCGCATGTTGGTGAACGCCTCGACGAACGCCCGCATGGGCACGCCGTACTGCAGTCCGTAGCTGATGCTTTTGGCGAACGCATCCATGATGCCGCTGAGCGTCGAGCCTTGCTTCGACACGGTCAAGAAGATCTCGCCGGGACGGCCGTCGGCGTACTCGCCGATGTTGGCGAAGCCCTTGCAATCGGCAACGCGGAACTCGAACGTGCGAGCACGGCGGGTGCGGGGCAGCTTCTGGCGAATCGGCTGATGCACTACACGCTCTTGCACAACGATTCGCTCGACAAGCTGCGTCGCGGCCATCGACGTCGGAGTGTCGACGCCTTCGCCGTCCTTCTTGCCGGTCGACAACGGTTGGCCAACCTTGCAGTTGTCGCGGTACACGGCAACAGCCTTCAAGCCCAGCTCCCACGACAACTGGTGCAGCGCTTCGATGTCTTCGATCGAGGCTTCCTCCGGCATGTTGACGGTCTTGGAGATCGCACCCGACAGGAACGGCTGCGTGGCACCCATCATGCGCACGTGACCCTCGTAGTGGATCGTATTGTCGCCCATCGAGCAGGCGAACACCGGCACATGCTCCGCGGCAAGATGCGGCGAGCCGATGATGGTCTTCTCGCGGTCGATGTAGGCAACGATGTCGTCGATCTGGGTGGTGGTGTACCCCAACTTGCGTAAGGCACGCGGCACGGTCTGATTGACGATCTGCATGTTGCCGCCGCCGACTAGTTTCTTGAACTTGACCAGACCGAGGTCCGGTTCGATTCCCGTGGTGTCGCAATCCATCATCAAGCCGATGGTGCCCGTCGGCGCCAGCACCGACGCCTGGCTGTTGCGCACGCCGTACTCCTCACCGTCGCGCACGGCGACTTCCCACGCGTGCTGGCTGGCTTCCATCACCTCGGTGGGAACGGCGCCGGCACCCTCGATCTGGTAGCTGGCATCGCGGTGCATGCGCAGCACGTTGAGCATGTATCGCTCGTTGTCGGCGAAACCGGCGAACGCTCCCATACGACTGGCCGTGCGAGCACTCGTGGCGTAGGCATGGCCGGTCATCAACGAGGTCAGCGTGGCCGCCCACGCGCGACCCTCTACCGAGTCGTAGGGCAAGCCGAGCGCCATCAACAGCGCGCCGAGGTTGGCGTACCCGATGCCGAGCTGGCGGAACAGGCGACTGGTCTCGCCAATCTTCTCTGTCGGGTAGTCGGCGCGACCGACGAGGATCTCCTGTGCCGTGAAGATGACCTCAATCGTGTGCATGTAGGAGTCAACGTCGAAGTTGCCCTCCTCGTCGAGGTAGTGCAGCAGGTTGATCGATGCCAAGTTGCACGCCGAGTTGTCGAGGTGCATGTACTCGCTGCACGGGTTGGAGCCGTTGATACGGCCCGTTGCATGTGCGGTATGCCACTTGTTGATCGTCGTGTCGAACTGCAAGCCCGGATCGGCGCATTCCCACGATGCCGTCGCCAGCTCGCGCCACAGGTCGCGGGCGCGGACCGTGCGCACGACCGAGCCATCTTTCACTGCGTACAGGTTCCACTCGGTGTCGTTGATGACCGCGTGCATGAACTCGTCGCTGACCCGCACCGAGTTGTTGGCGTTCTGGTACTGGATGCTGAAGCTGTCGGAACCGTCGAGGTCCATGTCGAAACCGGCATCGCGCAGCACGCGCGCCTTGTTCTCTTCTTTGGCCTTGCACCACACGAACTCTTCGATGTCGGGATGATCGACGTTGAGGATGACCATCTTGGCGGCACGACGGGTCTTGCCGCCGCTCTTGATGGTGCCGGCCGATGCGTCGGCGCCGCGCATGAAACTGACCGGACCGCTGGCCGTGCCGCCACCGTTGAGCAGCTCGTAACTGGAGCGGATGTTCGACAGGTTGATACCCGAGCCAGACCCGCCCTTGAAGATCACACCCTCTTCTCGATACCAGTTGAGGATGCCATCCATCGTGTCCTCGACAGCGAGGATGAAGCAGGCGCTGGCCTGCTGTGGCACACCCTTCACGCCGATGTTGAACCACACCGGACTGTTGAACGCCGCCCGCTGGGTGACGAGGATGTACTTCAACTCATCGTTGAAGGCCTCGACCTCGTGCGGGTTGACGAAGTAGCCGCCTTCGACACCCCACGTCGAGATGGTGTCGGCAACGCGGTCGATGACCTCACGGAGCGACGACTCGCGCTCGGGTGTGCCGATCGTGCCTCGGAAGTACTTCTGGGCGACGATGTTGGTGGCGTTCAGCGACCAGCTGACCGGAAACTCGACACCCAACTGCTCGAACGCAACCGTGCCGTCTTTCCAGTTGCTGATCCGCGCATCGCGGCGTTCCCACTGCACCTGCTCGTACGGACGCTTGCCCGGCGTTGTGAAATGACGGGTGATTCCGATAGCGAGACGTTCCGGCGCCAGTGACATATGGAGTTCCTTTGGGAGTCGAAGAGACGGTAGCGATTGTGATGGATGACCACAAGATGTAGTGGTGAGAGCGCCCCCTTGCCTGCGCCCACCACAAGTGGTTGTAAGATTACAGCACTGTAGTTACACCCGTGTCAATGCTATCGCTGAGATTTGGTCAGAAAGATCCTTGACCAGCCTTTCGTGGCCAAGGCCAGCGGCGGTGCGAGGTCGCAGGTTTAGAGTCTCCCTACCCCGCAGCAATGTTCCGAATCGTTCGGGCGACTGCTGCCCATCCGCGCCTCACACCGCAGCTAGCTACGGCACGAACCCTAAAGGGTCCTGCCTGTGAGGAGGAAGGGGTAAAACCACTGAATTTGAGCTGAATTCTCTGGGGACAGAAGGTGAATACGCAGGGTTTGTGCACAGATATCCACAGGCACTGCCGATTTGGGTGGCATGACACGCCGATTCGGGGCCTCCATCTAGTGTTGATTCGCGGAGGGTTCGGATGGCGAAATCGAGCATGGCCGTCGACGACGAGTTTCGGCCCGACATCGAGGGCTTGCGGGCGGTCGCCGTCGTGGTCGTGGTGCTGTTCCACATCAGGATCGCCGGATTCTCCGGTGGATTCGTGGGTGTCGACGTGTTCTTCGTGCTCTCCGGGTTCTTGATCACCCGCTTGCTGTTGCGCGAAGTGGCGGCAACAGGCACGATCTCGTTGCGTCACTTCTGGGCACGACGAGCGCGGCGGCTGCTGCCGGCGTCCTGCGTCGTCGTCGTGGTCACCGTGATTGCCTCGCAGGTGCTGTTGGCACCGATCGCACAGCGGCCGCTGGCAACCGATGCCGTCGCTGCTGGTGGATTCGTGATCAACTTCGTCTTCGCCGGCCGCCTGGGCGACTACTTCGCTTCACAGATCGGCCAGACACCGTCACCACTGCTGCACTTCTGGTCTCTCGCAGTCGAAGAGCAGTTCTACCTGTTCTGGCCTCTGGCTCTGCTCGCACTGCGACGCCGTCCCCGCCGGTATCGACGACTCGTGACGGTGATGATGATCCTGGTCGCCGTGGGTTCGTTCGTCGCATCTCTCTGGATGACGCGCACGTATCCCACCGGTGCCTTCTACCTGCTGCCGGCGCGTATGTGGGAGCTCGCCGTTGGTGGCCTGCTAGCGGTCGGAGGCGTGGCATGGCAGTTGGTGTCGCCAACGGCGCGAGCCGTCGGCGCATGGGTCGGCGTTGCGGGAGTCGCAACGGCCGTCATGACCTTCGACGGCTCCGTCGCCTTCCCTGGCTCCGCCGCACTGTTGCCGGTACTGGGCACCGCGTTGATCGTGGTGTCTGGTGGCAGCGGTGCGGCCCGATATGCGCCCATCGTGCTGCTTCGCCATCGGTCGCTGCAATGGGTCGGACGTCGCTCGTATGCCATCTACCTGTGGCACTGGCCGGTGCTGGTGTTGGCCGACGCCAAGTGGGGGCCGTTGTCGCTCGGCCAACGATTCGTGGCGGTCGGTGTTGCGCTGGCACTCGCGGCCGCATCGCTGCGGCTTGTCGAGGATCCCGTTCGCCATTCGCCGTGGGTTGCGTCGCGTCCAAGCCGCGGGCTGGCACTCGGCGCGGCACTCTGTGCAATGGTTCTGATGATCGGGATGATCTCGTTGGGCGTGCCGCGACAACTCGACGGCGGTACGGCTGCCGCCGCACCCGTGCTGGAGTTGGCTGCACAATCGACCACCACCACAAGTGGCCCATCGGGTGGGAGGACCGCGGTCACCCCGGCTGCGGGTCTCACAGGCACCGATCTGGCAAGCCTCATCGCGGCCAATCAAGTCGTGCTCGAACAGGGCCTGACGACATCGGCGGTACCCAGCAACATGCGGCCTTCGCTCGGCAAGATCTTCGACGACCGACCGGCCGTGTACGGCGACGGCTGCGTGGCGATCGGTGTCGACGACACGTTGAATCCCTGTCGCTACGGCGACACGTCGTCGTCGATCAAGATCGTGTTGCTCGGCGACTCGCACGCTGCACAATGGTTCCCGCCGTTGCAGACGATCGCCGACAGCAATGGCTTCGAACTGATCGTGCTCGCCAAGGGAGGCTGCCCGGCCGCATCGGTGTCGATCCCGACGGCAACCTTGGCGCGAACCTGCCCGATCTGGCGCGACAAGGCGGTGCAGTTCATCGCCGATGAACAACCGGATCTGGTCATCGTCACGGGTTCGCGCCACTACCCCAACAGCGACGAGGAGTGGCGCGACGGATTCGGCGACACACTCGGTCGGCTCAATGGCCTCACTCCACGACTGCTCGTGCTCGGCGACAACCCCGACTTACGCGACGACCCGGCGACCTGCTTGTCGGCGCACCTCAACAGTGTCCGTGCATGCGCCAACTCGAGAGCAAAGGCGGTCGAGGTCGGCAAGCTCGAGGTCGAGCGCAGCGTGGCCGAGCAGAACGGCAGTCGCTTCGTCGATACTTCGGATTGGCTGTGCACAGCCACGGACTGCCCGGTGATCATCGGCGACATCTTGATGTTTCGCGACATCAACCACCTCACGACGTTCGCTGCCAACTGGTTCACCCCGATGATCGAGGCCGTCGTCCTGCCGTACCTTCGTGGGAGCTGACCATGTCGGCCTATCATCGCCTCGATGCGCCGGCTGTTCGATGACCCGACGGATCACATCACCGTCCGCGAGGCGTACGACGTGCAGCGTCCTCGCCCATCCGCTCGGCCGTGGCTCGGTGTATGCATGGTCGCGAGCATCGACGGCTCGACCGTTGTCGAAAGCAATTCCCGAGCCCTGTCGAGCAAGACCGACCAGGAGGTGTTGCTCACATTGCGCAGTCTCGCCGACGTGTTGATCGTCGGCGCGGCGACGGTACGCATCGAGGGGTACGGTCCACCACGCAAGCCCGGCCAACGAGTTGGCGTCGTCAGCCGTCGAGGCGATGTCGACCCGACCACCGCGCTGTTCACCAGCGGAGCCGGATTTCTGATCCTTCCCGACGACGCCCCGCCGACATCGCTCGATTCGGTTCGTGCAGGAATCGGCGGGGTCGACTTGGCCGGTGCGCTGGCGCAGCTCGACGCCGATTTCGTGCAGGCCGAGGGAGGCGCGCTCTTGAACGGCGCCCTGTCGGCGGCCGATGTGATCGACGAGTTGAACCTGACGATCTCACCGCAGCTGGCGGGGGGCGACGGGCCGCGGGTCACCAGCGGATCGCTCCAACTGTCGCGCAAGATGCGCCTCGCACACGTGCTCGAGGACGACGGCTTTCTGTTCACCCGCTATCTGCGGGCCAGGTGAGCGTTCAGCTGCCTTCCAGCTTTTTCAACAGCACCAGTTCGCGCTGGAAGTCGGCGGCGGCATCGAAGTTCTTGTAGACACTGGCATATCGCAAGTAGGCGACGACATCGAGTGACCGCAGCCGCTCGAGCACCTCGAGGCCGAGCTCGGCGGTGGTGATCTCGTTGCCCTGCAGCCGTGAATGATCCTCGAGCTCGATGCTCAGCCTTTCGATCTGGTCGGCGGTCACCGGGCGACCCTTCGACGCCGCCGTGACACCTGCGACGATCTTCGAGCGGTCGAATGGTTCACGCGAACCGTGGCTCTTGACGACCACCAAGGCCACCTCTTCGAGACGTTCATAGGTGGTGAAGCGATGTTGACAGCTGGCGCACAGCCGGCGACGGCGGATCGACGTGCCCTCTTCTGCCTCGCGCGAGTCGATCACCTTGGTGTCGTCCGTATGGCATTTCGGGCATCGCATTGCCGCCCGAGGCTAGTGGATCGGCTACGGAAGCGTCAGTGCCTGAGACACCTGCAAGACCGTGCCGCCATTGGCCGCGACCAAGGAATCGACATAGTCGGCAAGGACGGTGTGCCCGTGGAATCGTTCGCCGATCGACCACAGCGTGTCGTCCGGCTGGACGACGTAGACGTTGGCGGCCGCCGGAACATCGACGACGGCGGAAGCGTTTGCAGGGCGAATCATGGAGGCGGAGGCAGGAGCGTCACCACCGGAGCGGAATCTGACCTCGAGCAGGTCACCGCTATCGCCCGGCAGATGATTGGCCGGTGGGGGATGAGCGAGGCGGTCGGGCCCATCACCGTGTTGCCCAACCCCAATGGCGAAAACTGGTACCCCGGCGATAGCCGTGCACCGAGCGAGGCGACCCGGCAGTTGGTCGATGGTGAGATCAAGGCGCTGGTCACCGCCTGCTACCGCGAGGCGGTTGCCTTGTTGGGCCGCCATCGTGAGCAACTGGAGTGTTTGGCCGCCGCCCTGCTGGCCCAGGAAACCCTCGATGAGCACCACGCCTACCGGGTGGCCGGCATCGATCATCCTGAGAAAGACAAGGGCACGCCGCCAGTAGTCCCCGCGGTGACCGGCGGGTGACCGTGCCGACCCAGGTTGGTGTGGGGGGTCTGGTCGGGCATACTGCATGGCATGGAACGGGGCGGGGCTCTGCGGCGCGGGATCGTCCTGATGGCCATCACGGTTGGCATCGTGTTGGTCATCGCACCTTCGTCGGTAGCGGCGGTGACAGGGGGTAGCCACGAGGTGTTAGAGACGCTGCTCGATCTGCCCTTGGGGGGG
>JANOJI010000082.1:0-3040 GCA_031408175.1 Ilumatobacteraceae bacterium | reverse complement strand
TCGTCGGGATCGCCGGTTTGGCGCAGTTCGTTCCCCCCGCTGTACGTCAGCGCCGGGATGCGCTCGCGGATGGCGGCATCGGCGTGATCGCGTAGCCAGTTGGGCGTCTCCATGACGTGGGCGTCGGCATCGTGAACCGTCAATCCGGTGGAGTTGTAGGGCAATCCGGCTGCGTTGGCCATCGCCTCAGTGTTGCATGCCCTTGGCGGGCAGGGCTCACAGCACGGGCAGTGACTCGCCCACGGGTCGGGGTGTGTGCGCGGCGACTGTCGGGTCGAGCCCGCGGACCGCGATCTTGGTCAATTGCTAGCGCGTCGCCAAGTTGTCGGAGAGATCGGCCCACAGGTCGTCGACGTCTTCGATGCCGACGCTCATCCGCAGCAGGCCCGGCGGTACGTGTGCGTCGCCGGCGTACTTCTGGCGGCGCTCGATCGTGGTCTCGACGCCACCGAGGCTTGTGGCGGGGACGAGGATTCGCACGCCAGCGCACAGCGCGTCGGCCGCTACGGCACCGCCGTAGACGATGAACGACACCATCGCCCCCTCGCCCGGATAGCGCACTTCGGCGACCGCCTGGTGGGAGCGCAAGCGCTCGACGAGAACGATCGCGTTGTGCTGCATCGCGGCGAGGCGGATCGGCATCGTGCGCAGCCCACGCAGCGCAAGAAACGCCTCGAGCGCACCGGGCGTCGCCCCCTGGAACGTGCGCGCCTGCACGAGCCGGTCGTAGATGCCATCGTCGGTGGTCACGCACAGGCCGATGAGCAGATCGCTGTGTCCTCCGATGAACTTCGTGCCGCTGTGCAGCACGATGGCGGCGCCGTGCTCGAGCGGGCGTTGAAGCAGGGGTGTCGCAAACGTGGAGTCGACCACCATGTGCGCGCCGGCTGCCCGCGCTGCCGCTCCTATCGCCGGCAGGTCGGCGACATCGAGCGTCGGGTTCGTCGGTGTCTCGACCCACACAACGTCGGCGCCCGTCGCAGCAGCCGCCACCTCCGCTGTGTTGGTGATGTCGACCGGACGCAGTTCGACGTGACCTTGCAGTTGATACTCGGAGAGCAGCGAGCGCACTCCGAGGTAGCTGAACGTCGGGACGACGACCACCTTCGGTGCCAGCGCATACACGATCGCCGATGCCGCGGCCATGCCACTGGCGTACGCGATTGCTCGCCCCCCTTCCAACGCACCTACCGCCGCTTCCAGTGCCGCCCAAGTGTCGGTGCCATGCGTCCGCGTGTACTCGCCGCCGGCCCGGTAGTTCGATGCCAACACGATCGGCTGGTTCAGCGGGTCGCCCGGTGCCGAGGGTCGGCCCGCCGTGACGGCAATGGTCGCAGGGGAGAGGAGTCGTTCGTCCGGCATCTCGTCATGATCACACAAACCCCTGAACGCCTCGGTGGTGGCCCGCGGCAGTGGAGCCCTGGATCGGCTACCGCTGGAGCGCTGGAATCGCTGCGAGGGCGAGCGCGAATTCTCGATGCACGCCGAAATCGACGGGTCGATGTAGGCGGGCCGTCACCGCGGGGTGGTGGGAGAGGTCGTTGTCGCTCGTCCAGTTCCGGCTCGGTCGGATCGGCCGATCGCAGAACCCGCCACCGCAATTCGGACACACGTTCTGCAGTCGCTCGACACATGCCCGGCAGAAGGTGCACTCGAAGGAGCAGATCATTGCGTTCGGGGACGATGGTGGGAGCTCGACCGCGCAGTGCTCGCAGATGGGACGAAGTTCGAGAGCCATCATCAAATTGTCGCTCTTCGCCGCCGCGTCCACAATGACGCGCTTCGCACTATTCGTGCCACATGCTTCACCCAGCCGCCGCTTCATGCGGCATCTCGTGTGGGTGGGCCGGTGGTCATGATGTGTCCGTCGGGGAGGGTGATGGTCAGTTCCCGGTTGGGCCCCATCGTGACGTGCCAGTCGTTGTGGTGGATGTTGTGGTGGTGCTGCTCACACACCGGCAACAGGTTCTCTAGATCGGTGCGGCCGCCGTGGCGCCACCAGATGACGTGATGCAACTTGGTGCGGCTGTAGCGGACACAACATCCGGGGATCGCACACGTCGAATACAGGCCACGTAGTGCTCGTCGTTGGGCCCGGTTCGCCAGGCGTGTGGTGCGACCGAGGTTCAACTCGCCGGGGGCGTCGATGACGACCCCGTTGCGGACGGTGATCGGATACACGCTGGCCGTCGGTCGTAGCGTGTCCAGGAGCTCGTGTGGCAGGTCGACGTCGAGTCCCCAGTCCAGTGTCGGTCGTCCGTCGGGTTCGGGGTTGGTGTGGTCTTCGACGACGATGATCTCCGGGCGACCCAACCGTGCCCCCTGGCCGTCTAACAAGGCCAGCAGGGCATGGGCGCGTAGGTAGGACTGTTTCTCGATCGGATCGGTTGGGCAGCCGTCGGGTGGGGTGTCATGGAACAGTGCTTCGACTTGAGCATCGAGCCGGTTCTGCAAGCGCAGCATGGTCTCGGGGTCCCAGGTTGCTGACCAGCGTCCCATCCCGGTCGCTTTGTCGACCCAGGTGTTCAACCGCACAGCGCGACGTTGTCGTTGCAGCCGTTGCAGCCCGTCGCTGTCGCGTTCCAACCGGCGCGCCTCGTCGCGCACCGCACGGGCGAACTCGTCGGGTGTTGCGTTCTCGGCGATGATCAGCAGCGCCGGGGCCGCGTCGAGGAGTTGCTCGCGGATCGCCGGTTCCAACTGTCGCAGTGCGCTCGTCATCACATCGACATGTGCGCCCGATACCCGCCCGGCATCCAACGACGTACCGAGCGCCGGGATCTGATCAGCGGTTGTGACCCGATCCAACATCCGTTCGCTGTCACGTAGCGATGTTCGTCCGGCTTCGGCCAGCGATTTCTCCGGGAACGACGACACCGCCGCTACCGAACGAGCCAAGGCGACCTCGCGACCCTCGACCCACGATTTCAACCGCCGCACATCCTCCACAGCTGCCTTCAACACTCCCCAATCAGCACAGTCGACATCGACCGCCGCCACCCGCCGAACCAGGCACTGCACCTCGTCTGACCTCATGGTT
>JANOJI010000053.1:0-12951 GCA_031408175.1 Ilumatobacteraceae bacterium | reverse complement strand
GCGACCGTGAGCACGCTGAAGACTTCGCCGGACGGGAACAGGAACGCACCGAATTTGTTGGCCCGGATGAACGCGTTCGAACGCTCGTGGCTGGACTGCTTGGTCAGCTTGGCGTAGTGCGCCCCCGCGTCGTAGGCCTGCAGCGTCTCGGAGCCGGAGACCACTTCACTGACCGCGGTCATCACCTCGGCATTGCGGGCCCTCGCCTTGTCGTACGCGGCGGAAAGATGCCGCTGAACGCTGCGCAGCACGATGGCCAGCGGTGCAGCCGTTGCAAACGCCACGAGTGCGAGCACCCAGTCGTACGCCAGCATGACACCCGCCACCATCACCATCACTGTGCCGTCGAGCAGCCATGCCAAGGCACCCCACGCGAAGAACTGCGACAGCGTCTCGACATCGCTGGTGACGCGGGCCACCAGGGCACCCTTCCGTTCCTCGCTGTGATCGGCGAGGCTGAGCCGGTGGATGTGCTCGAACAGCCGCACCCGCAGTCCGTACAGGGCCTCTTCGCTGCGTTGGCCGAGGCGGGCGACGGCAGTGCGCTGGGCGATCGAGGCGATGAGGATGACGCCGAAGCCGATCACACCGAGCACGGTGACCGCGCCGACATCGACCTTGTCCTTCTGCAGGCCACGATCGATTGCCTGTTGAACCAGGATCGGCACCACGACGCGCCCGGCCGAACCGACCATCGCGAGCGCGAAGGTGGCCCCGATTCCGCGACGTAGCGCCGGTGCCGCTTCGACGCCCTTGCCGATCATCTGCACCGCCGACCAGCGGCTGAGCGGCTCAGTCACGGCAGCACCTCTGCTCCCTGCTCGAAGCGATCGTGTTCGAACGCTTCCATCAGGCGGCGATACTCGGGCACAGTGACCAGCAACTGCTCGTGACGCCCGTGGGCGACGACCTGTCCATCGGCCAGGTACAGAACATCGTCGGCCAGGGCGATCGTCGACGGCCGCGATGCCACCGCCACCACGGTCGTGTCGCGCAACGTCTCGCGAAGGTTGGCCAGCACCCTGGCCTCGGTCGCGGGATCCAGCGACGACGTGGTGTCGTCGAGGAGGAGCGCGACCGGATTTCCGACGAGCGCGCGTGCCAAGGCGATCCGTTGCCGCTGCCCACCACTGAGGCCCACACCACGCTCGCCGACAATGGTGTCGAGCCCCTCGGCGAAGTCGTCGACGAAACTTGCCTCTGAAGCCACCAACGCCGCCCAGATCTCGTCGTCTCCGAGCGATCGACCCATCGCCACGTTGTCACGCACGGAACCGGCCAGAAGGAACGGCTCCTGGAACACCAGAACGCAGCCTTGCTGCGGCACGGTGATCGACCCACTGTCGACGGCGATCAGGCCGGCGATCAGGTGCAGCAACGTGGTCTTGCCTGAGCCGGTCGAGCCGACCACGGCGACGGTGCGGCCGCCGGGGATCGACGCCTCGACGCTGCGCAATACCTCGCGTGTGTCGTCGTGGTTGTAGGTGACACCCGACAGTTCGATGCTGTTGTCGGCGTGACGCCGCAGGGTCAGCGCCGGGTCGTCGAGCAATGGCTGGTCGAGCAGCTCCCGAATGCGATTCCACCCGGCGATTGAGTACGGCAGTTCCGACAGGGCGAAACCGATCAACCGAAGCGGGAACACGAGCAGCGTGAACAGGTAGATGAAGCTGGTGAGTTCGCCGATGGTCATGTCGCCGCTGCGCACCCGATACGCGCCGGCAACGAGCAGCACGATGTTGACGATGGTCGGAACGCCATCGAGCAACGCCTCGAACGTGCTGCGCAGACGGATCGCCTCAAACCGTGCATTGCGCAGGCGCGAGGCGATCACGGACAGGCGCTCGGTTTCGCGGCTCTCGGCGCCGAACGACTTGACGACCGTGACACCGTCGAAGCTCTCGTGCACGGCCTCACTGAGCTTGCCGAGTTCGTGCTGCGCTGTGTCGTAGAACCGATCGACCCGGCGTTGGTAGACGAGATTGAGTCCGATCAGCAACGGAAAGACAGCAACCGCCGCCATTCCCAACCAGATGTCGGTGATCAACAACCACGCCGCCGACAGAATCAGCATCAACACCACGCTTGACGCGAACGGCAGCGGGTTGAGCACGTGGGTGGCTGCCTCAGCATCGACACCCGCACGCGTGATGATGTCGCCGGTGCGTTGTTGGCGGTGCCATGGCACCGGCTGCGCCACGACCCGGTCGATCACCTCGGCGGTCAACGACTCGGTGACGCGCCACGAGGTGCGTCCAGCAAACGTGCGCCGTCCGACTACTCCAATGGCGCGAACCACACCAACGCCGATCAGTAGTCCAAGGATTGCCACGACGCGGCCGGCTGCCACGGTTCCGTCTTCGAATCTCGGGACGATGACTTTGTCGATGATGAGACGAACGACGACCGAGGAGAACACCGTGCACGCAGCGAACACCGCCGCGCATGCGACCGCCGTGAAGAACAGGCCCTTGTGATGGCGTAACAGCCCTCGAATCAGGCGGAGGGCTTGAGTCGGGCGGCCGATATCGGGCGGCACGATGGTGCCCTGGCCCCCATCGACTCGCGCATCAGACCCCTTCACGTGCATTGGTTCTATCAGAGCAATCGGCGATCGGCGCCGGAATATGCCATCAACCGGACAGCGCCGTAGCGTTGGGTGCCGTGAATCAGTTCAACGCCGGCCTGGTGATCCTGCGCGTCGTGTTCGGGCTGTTCCTCGCCTACCACGGCTACAACAAGTTCTTCGGCCCCGGCGGCATCGATGGCACGACTCGCTGGTTCGGGGGAATCGGCATGCGCTGGCCGCGCTGGCAGGCCCGCCTCGCCGCCACGACCGAGATCGGCAGCGGGCTGATGATGGCACTTGGCTTTCTCACCCCACTGGCCGCTGCCGGAATGATCGGCGTGATGACGGTGGCCATTGTCGTCGAACACTGGAAGGTGGGCTTTTTCATCTTCAAACCCAATCAGGGTTGGGAGTACTGCGCATCGATCGCAGTCACCGCGTTCGTCATTGCCATGGTTGGCCCGGGGCGTTGGTCTGTCGACCATGGCGTCGGCATCGACTGGCACGGCTGGACCGGCGCTGTGATTTCAGGGTTTGCCGGTGTCGGCGGTGCTGTGGCCCAACTTGCGATCTCCTACCGCCCGAAGAAGGACACATGATCGATACACCTCTTGCGGCCGAAACCGCACCGGCCCCGAGGCCGGCGCGTCGCTGGGTGCGAGCGCTGCTGGCGTTGATCTGTGCCCTGATCGCGGCGATGTGGGTGTATGCCTTCATCTTTGCGCCAAAGCGGGGCGTCTACTTCGTGACTGACAAAGCCTGGCGCGCGGCGGCGGACCAGATCTGCGTATCCGCCGAGCGACAACGGGTAGCTCTCGCTGACACCACGCAGGGTTACATCTCCGAGCCCACGCGCGAGCAGATGACCCAGCGTGCAGACATCGTTGACCGTGCCACCGGCATCGTTGAAGGCATGATCACCGACATCGAGGCCCTGTCCGTGGCCGGCGACGACAACCGCGAGCGCGTCACCGTCTTCATCAAGTACTACCGCCAGATTGTCGAGGACCGCAGGGCGTACACGGCTCGACTGCATGCATTCGAACTCGAGACCTACCGGGAAACGCTGGTCAACGGTGGTCCGGTCACCAACGTCGTCATCGACTTCACGTCCGGCAACGCGATCCCCCACTGCTTGCCACCCGGCGAGCTCGGCGGCGACATCTAGGACCCCGCTCGTACCCAACCTTCGCCGGCGACGTAGCGACGGACAACCGTGGCGGGCGCGCCGGCCGCTACACAGAAGTCGGGAAGGTCACCGCTGACCACCGAGTTGGCTCCGACCGTGACGTGACGACCGATCCGCGCCCCCGGGAGTACCACGGTGCCGTAGCCGAGCCATGACCCGTCGCCGATCACCACCGGCCGTTCCGGCATCATCTGTTGTGAGATCGGCCGCGTGATGTCGTCATAGCCATGGTTCTGATCCGTGATGTACACGTGGTGACCCGTCCACACGTCGTCACCGATATCGATCGACAGATGGCCGACAATCCCACTGCCCTTGCCGATCAGGCAACGATTGCCGATGCGCACCACGGAATCAGTGAGGCACTGCTGACCGGGCAGCATCCCTGCAGACAACGTGACATGCGGGCCGATCATCGTGCCGTCGCCTATTCGGATGTAGTGCTCGTTCATGATCGTGTTGGCTGGGAAGCAGATAATGCTGTTCTGACCGAACCTGCCGAATCGGCGGCCGGCCTTGCTGCGTGGCCCGATCGCCCCCCACCAACAGATGCGCTGCCAGGTCGCGCGTACCAGCGCACCGCACAGTTCGTAGGTTGCGCCGCGAAGCCGGTCACGCATCGCAGGGCACGCTATCTGACCACCTCGTGCGTGAAAGCGGTTAGCATGGTCGGTTCCAGCCGGTGGTGTCGTACGAGCGCCATCAGGCGATGAGGAGTTGCCTTCCATGTCAAGTGCAGGCGATGCAGCAGTAGCTGCACTTCGCCACCCGATTGCCAAGGGATGGATTGTCCACGGCGTCACAGCCAGCGGTGCGATCTGCGGGATGCTCGGCATCATCGCAGTCTCCGACAAGCAACCTCGCGAGGCCGTTTTGTGGCTGGCTGTCGCGATGGTGCTCGACGGTGTCGATGGGCCCGCCGCACGAGCGTGGAAGGTGTGCGACCATGTGCCGGTCATCGACGGCTACACCCTCGATCTGATCGTCGATTTCGTCACCTGCATTGTTGTTCCGGTCATCTTCCTGCACCAGTTCAACATGCTTCCCAACGGCGCCTCGCTGTACATCGGCGCGTTCTTGCTGTTCATGTCGGCGCTGTGGATGTCGCGGACGAATCAGATGAGTCGCGATCATTGGTTCAACGGCTTCCCGTGCGAGTGGAACATGATCGTGCCGACGTTGTACCTGCTGCGCGCCAACCCGTGGCTCACCACGGCTGCCTGTGTTGTCCTGGCGCTGACCCAACTGACCAATTGGAAGTTCGTCCATCCAATGCAAGTCCGGCGATTCCGTCCGCTCACCGTGTCGGTGACGGTGCTGTGGCTGGCGACCGTGCTGTGGATGACGGCCGAATCCCCGCTCGACAAGCCGGCGGTGGGCACGGCTCTGCTGATCGCTTGCCCGCTGTACATCGTGGCAATCGGTGCATGGCGAACGATCGGCCGCGGCGCGCTCGAGGCTGCAGCCACCGAAGCACAGCTGGCCAGCGCCTAACACATGGGCCTCGGCCACCTGACAGACGTACCCGGCGTACTGGTCGGCCACCATCAGCGGCGCGGGCGAGGTTGGCGCACTGGCACCACGGTGGTGCGGATCGACGGTGGCGCAATGGCCTCGTGCGATGTTCGCGGTGGCGGGCCCGGCACGCGCGAAACCGACTTGCTCGATCCGATGGCAATGGTCGACAAGGTCCAAGCGATCTGTCTCTCGGGCGGCAGCGCGTACGGGTTGGCGACTGCGCATGGTGTCATGCGTTGGCACGAGGAGCACCAAGCCGGCTTTCCGGTGGGACCGGAGCCACATCACGTTGTGCCGATCGTGCCCGCTGCGGTGATCTTCGACCTAGGGAGGGGCGGCAACTTCGCCCATCGGCCGGACGACAGTTTCGGATACCGAGCCTGCGCTGCGGCCCGCCGCGGCGATGTCCCGATGGGCACGGTCGGTGCGGGTACTGGCGCAGTAGCCGGCGGATTGCAGGGTGGTGTCGGTACCGCCAGCATGAGCCTCGAAGACGGCATTGTCGTGGCCGCACTCGCTGTCGTGAACGCTGCCGGCCAGGTCATCTCCCCGATCAGCGGTCTGCCGCGATTCTCAGAAGGCCTCGACCTCCGTCGCCCGTCCGCATCGCACCGACGGGCGTTGATCGACGCCACTCGCACACCTCCAACACCCCTGAACACCACGATCGGGGTGGTCGCCACCTCTGCCGGTTTGACCAAGCCCGAATGCCGAAAGATGGCAGCGGTTGCCCACGACGGCCTGGCCAGGGCGATCCGGCCCGTGCACTCGATGTTCGACGGTGACACGATCTTCTGCCTGTCGACTGGCCAGCACACCATCGCCGCAGTCAGCCCGCCCGGCCTGCGTCGAGCCGACACACGACCGGGGGTCGTCAACACCCTGCTGGCTGCCGCCGCAGACTGTTTCGCACTGGCATGCACACGTGCCGTCATCGAGGCCAGATCGATCGGCGGAGCGCCGAGCTACCGCGATTTGTGTCCCAGCGCGTTCCCGACGCGGAGGTAGGCCATGCAGGGCTTTGTCCCTGTGACTTTTGGAACGGGCGCGGCGGTCGATAGCTTGACCTTGGCGTCGGGGAGAACCTCACCCCGGTCTAAGGAGGCAACAGCTTCATGACCAGCGAGACGCACGAACGACCGAAGGTCACGGTTCCCGAGCTCGCTCGGATGAAAGCGCTCGGCGAGAAGATCTCCATGATCACTGCCTACGACGTCACGTTCGCCCGACTCGTCGACCTCGCCGGTGTCGACATGATTCTTGTCGGCGATTCGGTCGGCATGGTGGTGCAGGGCGAGGCCAACACCATTCCGGTTGCCCTCGACGACATGGTGTACCACGTGCGACTCGTCTCACGTGCCAAGCCCCGGGCTCTCATTGTCGGTGACTTGCCGTTCGGCTCGTACCAGGTCAGCCCGCAGCAGGCGGTCGAGAGTTCGATCCGGTTGATGAAGGAAGGCGCCGAGTGCGTCAAGCTCGAAGGTGGAGTGGTGATGGGCGAGACCATTCAGGCCCTCACCCGTGTCGACATTCCTGTCGTCGGCCACATCGGCCTCACACCGCAGAGCTTCCACCGCATGGGTGGCCACAAGGTGCAGGGCCGCACCACCGGATTCGAGGCCGGCGGGCGCGAGCGTCTGCTCGAGGATGCTCACGCAGTCGAGCAGGCCGGGGCGTGCGCGATCGTGATCGAAGGCGTTCCCTTGGATCTCGCCGCCGAGATCACCAAGAAGGTGTCGATCCCCACGATCGGGATCGGAGCCGGGCCGTGGTGCGATGGCCAGGTACTGGTGTTGCATGATGTCTTGGGACTCAGCGATCTGTCGCTCAAGTTCACCAAGCAGTACGCCAATCTTCGTAGCGCCGCAATCGAGGCGACCGCAGCATACGTCCGCGAGGTTCGTGACGGCACGTGGCCCGACGACGCCCACAGCTTCCACTGAGCCGACCTTCATGCAGATCTGTCGCGACCCGCTGTCGATGCACGCGTGGAGTCGGGCCCAGCATCATGACGGGCAGAGGATCGGCTGTGTGCCGACGATGGGAGCGCTGCATGCCGGCCATCTGGCGTTGATCGATGAAGCCCGTCGGCGTTGCGACGTCGTCGTCGTGTCGATCTTCGTCAATCCGCTGCAGTTCAATCGCAGCGACGACTTCGACAAGTATCCGCGGCCTCTCGACACCGACGTCGAAGCGTGTCGCGCCGCCGGCGTCGACGCGGTGTACGCCCCGACCGCCGCTGCCATGTACCCACCGGGCTTTCAAACCCGTGTCGAGCCCGGTGTGCTGGCCGACTCCCTGGAGGGTGCCAGCCGACCCGGACACTTCCGCGGGGTCACGACGGTCGTGGCCAAGCTTTTCGGCGCGATGCAACCCGACGTCGCTGTTTTCGGGCAGAAGGACTTCCAGCAGTTGGCGATCATCCGCCAGATGGTGCTCGACCTCGACATGGACATCGAGATCATCGGGCTGCCGACCGTTCGTGAAGCCGATGGCCTGGCGATCTCGAGCCGCAACCAACGCCTGAGCCTCGACGACCGACGAGCAGCGGTCTGCGTGGCGCAGGCCCTGAGACGTGCGGTCGCCGCGGTCGAGGAAGGCGAGCGCCATGCCGCGCTGCTGTTGAAGCTGGCGCTGGACCGAATCGAGGCAGAGCCCCGGGCACGTCTCGAGTACGTCCACATCGTGGATCCGCTGACTCTCGACCCGGTCGAGGAGGTGAGCGGGCCGGCTGTCATCGTCGCTGCGATCTGGTTCGGCGACGTGCGGTTGATCGACAACCTCCCCCTCTGCCTCTGATCATCCTCTGCAGGAGGTCAGCGATCGGGCAGCCAGCCGGAAAGCGCCAGGGCCATTGCGACGCCGTTCATGATGGCGTGAGCGATCATGGTCGGGGCAATGCGGCGGATCAGAAACGCCGCGCCTCCCAGCACGCAGCCCACCGTGCCCAGCACCATGATCAAGCCGATGTTGCCGGTCCCACGGATCGGGTCGAAGTGAGCCAGGCCGAACAACACACCTTGCACACCGATCGCGACCACGGCTCCATTTCGCGACAGCAGTCCGCGCAACATCACCCCACGAAAGACGATCTCCTCGGCGATTGGAGCCGCAACGACCGCGAGCACAAGCAACGAGATGACGTAGCCGCGATCGCTGCCGAGGTCCGACACGTCCTTGACGTTGCCGGTGAACGGAATGTTCAACGCGATCACGACCGCCGCGACCACAACCTGCGCAATCAGGCACGCGATCCACGTCACGGGACCCCACCCGGCGTCGACCCATCGGGCGCTGAGACCAACATCGGTGCGGAATCTGCCGGTCCCCCAGCGACGGCTGGCGTACCAGCACCACAGCAGCGACGGCCCGTACCCGATGAACGCGACGATCGACACATAGACAGCGATGGGCCATTCAAGATCGGAGATCGCCTTCAGCAGATACCGGCTGGCTATCAGAGACACCAACAGCGTGATGACAGCGCCCCACGCTGCTCGAATCGGCAGACTCGGATGCGGCTGAGGCGTCGGCGCCGCCACGGCGACGTGGCCCGTCCATGACCAACCGTCCCAGTATCGCACCGCCGTGTTGTTCCACGGATCAGGGAACCAGCCGGTCGGGGTTGGCAACATCGGCGCCAGCGTAGGGCGGCCACCAATGCATTGCGTAGTGTCGAGTCGATGACCGACCCCCGTGCTGTTTCCTTCTGGCTCGACTCGCTCCCGGCCGATCACAACTTCGCTACACGCCAGCAGTTGCCGGGCGACATCACGGCCGACGTCGCCATCGTGGGGGCCGGCTACACGGGGCTGTGGACGGCCTACTACTTGAAGCAAATCGATCCGACGTTGCGCGTCGTGATTGTCGAGGCCGAGTTCGCCGGCTTCGGGGCCAGCGGTCGCAACGGCGGCTGGCTCTCGGCGCTCTTGCCGATGAGCTTCGAGAAGATGGCTGCCCAGCACGGCCGCGACGGTGCCATCGCGATGCAGCGCTCGATGCACGACACCGTCGACGAGGTCGCACGCGTGACCACACACGAGGGCATCGATTGTCACCTGGCCAAGGGCGGATACCTCAATCTCGCCAGAACGCAACCACAGGTCAGACGAGTTCACGAGCTCCTGGAGTACTACCGCTCGTGGGGATTCGGCGATGAGGACTACCGATGGTTGACGGCAGATGAGGCATCGGCACGTCTCAACGCCAGCAAGGTGCTGGGTGCTGGCTATACACCCCATTGCGGGGCGATCCATCCGGCACGGCTCGTTCGTGGACTGGCTGAGGCGGTCGAGCGAACCGGCACGACGATCTACGAGAGGACCCGAGTCGTCGAGCTCGGCGACCGACAACTGCGCTGCGAAACCGGGACGGTGTCGGCAGATGTGGTCGTGCGTGCGACCGAAGGATTCACTGCCCGGCTTCCTGGCGAGCGGCGCACCGTGGCCCCGATCTACTCGCTGATGATCGCGACCGAACCGCTGCCCGATTCGTTCTTCGACGAGGTCGGCTGGGCGCAGCGCGAGACCTTCAACGATGATCGACGCCTGATCATCTACGGCCAACGCACCGCCGACAATCGCATCGCGTTTGGTGGCCGCGGCGCGCCATACCACTTCGGGTCGGCGATCAAGCCCGAGTTCGATCGTCAACAGGGCGTGCAAGATTCGCTACGCGCGCTGCTCGGAGAACTGTTCCCGGCACTCGGCGATGCGAATGTGACGCACCGTTGGGGCGGTCCTATCGGCGCGCCTCGAGACTGGTACTGCTCCGTTGGGTTCGACGGGGCCTCGGGTCGGGCGTGGGCGGGTGGCTACGTCGGCGACGGGGTTGCGACCACCAACCTGGCCGGGCGAACGCTGGCCGATCTCATCACGCGCCGCGACACCGATCTTGTCGCGCTGCCCTGGGTCAACCACCGCTCGCGCAGGTGGGAACCCGAGCCGTTCCGTTGGCTCGGGATCAACGCCATGCTGCGTTTGCCGGTAGGCGCCGATAACTACGAAGAGCGGACCGGCAAGACCGAGAAGTTCCGCAGCAAGATCCTCGAGCGATTCATCGGCCACTAGCCGGGAAATCTTGTCGGTACCTGGTCGGCGTACAGCCAAGTTGCAAAGAACTCGGTCAGGTCCTGGCCTGCGACCTTGCTGGCCAGTGCTACAAAATCCTCGGTCGTACGTGACGCTCCGTTGTTGTCCGCCACCCAGCGACGTAGCACGCGGAAGAACGGATCGTCGCCGATGGTTTTGCGCAACGCGTGCAGCACGATCGCCCCACCGTCGTAGGTGTTGAATCCGAACATCTCGTCGACTCTGGGGCTGGCGGTCGACCGATCTTTTCGTTCTGCGAGCCCAGCCATCGCGAACTCAGCGATCGGCTGGGCGCCGATGTGATCGAGCCACATCCATTCGGCGTACGTCGCGAAGCTCTCGTTGAGCCACACGTCGGTCCATCTGGCCGGTGACACGGCATCGCCGAACCACTGATGCGCCAACTCGTGCGACAGCAGCAGTTCTTGAATCTGATCGAGTCGACCGCTGGCGAAGTCGTCGCGACTGAACTGCGAGCGCCCCATTGTCTCCATGGCCAATCCGGGCACGCTGTCGATGATGGCAATGCCATACCGATCGAGCGGATACCGACCGAAGTAATCGTCGAAGAAGTCAATCTGATCGTCGATCGAGTCGAGGTACGGCTGCATCTTGGAGCGATCGTCGCGCAGGACGATGCTCGACAACGGCAGCCCGTTGGGGCCCTCGCCGTCGATGATCTCGTAGTCGCCGGTCAACAGTTGAATCAGATATGTCGCCATCGGCCGATCCTCCTGCCAGGTCCACGTGTCGGCCGAGGCCGTCGAGGTGTGCTCCACGAGGGCGCCGTTGGCAACCGCAGTCAAGCCTGTTGGCACGGTGAGTTCGAATCGAAACGTGGCCTTGTCACTCGGATGGTCGTTGCTGGGCATCCACGTGCTCGTGCCTTCTGGCTCATTGATCACGTACGATCCCCCAGGCGACTGGAACCACCCAACTTGTTCTCCGGCGGCCGATGGCACCGGCTCTGGTTGCAGTGTGTAGGTGACATCCACCGCGACGTACTGACCGCTGGCGAGCGGACTGACTGGCGTGATCATCAGTTCTGGCGGCGCCTCCGCGAACTCGGCCGGCACTCCATCCACCGACACCGCTGATACGTCAGGACCCGAAGAGTCGAGAGAGAAGGCGTCGCGATCCTCGGTCATCACCATATCGAGATGTGCATTGGCCGAGATGTCGTTGAGAAACGGGTCGTACTGGAGGGTCAGGGTGTAGTGCTCGACATCGATTCCTGGATTGCCGAGTGACGGGAACAGCGTGTCGCCGACACCATCGTCATCGAGTGCGGGTCCAGAGGACGTGGTGGTCTCGACGTCGGGCGGGGAAGTCGTGGGCTCGGTCGACTCGGTCACCGGAACGGTCGGATCGACGGTCACCGTCGTCGCCACCGCGGAGGTCCGGTTCGATCGCGCGTCGGTCGAGTTCACACCGGGAGCCGTCGTGCAGGCCGCCAGAAGGGTGCCCAGACCGGCAACCAGTAACACGCCACACGTCGGTCGATGCACGGCCAGCGACGCTACCGTCAACGGTGCACGGAGTGGTCGCGCACCTCGGCGCGAAGTCGCACCGTGTGCACCGAATCGCCCGAAAGCACCCCGCCTCGAGCAAAGAGGCGTCCTGCCTGCCAGTTCGACAAGCCGAGCTCGGGTTGATCAAGTGCAAACTGCCCGTCGACCCACCTGGTGAAACCATTGCCGACAAATGGTGCGTCGACAGCGGCGTAGAACCAGTCGTGCTCGTCGCTGTCGTCGCTGATCAACGACGCGGCAAGTCGCGGGCTGTAGTGATTGAACAACTCCACTGCCTCTGCCACCGAATCGACCTCGACCAGCCAATACTCCGGCGAGTCCTCCCACTCCCATTCCTCACCGAGGCGGTCGAAATCACCCGGATCAACCTCGTGAGCGCACGCCTGCGTGCCCCGTTTGTCGGCAGCGCGCTGGGCAGCCGCGGCGACAACCTCGCGCAACTCGACGGATCGCGATCGAGGCACACAGCACACATTCATCGTGTTGCAAACCTTTCGATCCAGCGAGCGTTCAACCGTGTGACCGAGCACGGCTGCATCGGCATGTTGTGACGCCACGATCCACGCTCCCCCCGTGCCGTGCAGACTGACGGGCACCCCATGCTGGCGGGCAACGGCTCCGAGCTGGGCAACCGCCACGCCCGAACCCCGGGCTACAGCCAGGCCGAGACGGGTGTCGGCGAACATGGCCCAGCCGGCGGCGTGGGCGGCCGACTCGGCGAGTTGCACCGCCCCTTCCGGCAAACCTGCTGCCACCAAGGCCGGCGCCACGCAGCAGCTCATGATGGCCTGCGCCGTGCCTAGTGCATCGCTGCCGATCCTGAACACGGCTGTGTTACCCGTGCGCAGCACGCCCGTGGCATCGGCAAACACGTTCGGCCGGCCCTCGAACACGAACCCAACGACACCCAGCGGAGCCCGCAACGACGACACCGACCACTGCTGATGATCGATCGTCGACAGCAGTTGCTGCCGACGAGTGGGTGAGGCACCCCAGCTCAAGCGCGCTGAGGTGTAAGTGGTCAACCCCCATTCAAGATTGAACCTTTGCGAT